>NZ_LMER01000017.1:435-169258 GCF_001426435.1 Angustibacter sp. Root456
ACGGCAGCGCACTGAGGCGGTCCAAGACCTCCTCGAGGTCGGACAGCACGACGTCCAGCGCTGTCGCGCCGCCGCTGTCCGCCCGATTCGTCATGCGACAAACCTACGCACCACCACCGACAGACGCGCTGTCCCGCAACCGGTCTGTGGACAGCGCCGGTTGATTCGTCAACCTGTGGATGACGAGCGCGACGCGCCCGTTCGGCCCCGGCGATCAGTTGCATTGCGGCAGAACAAGCCCAAGGGTCCCGGCTGTCAGCAAATGTGGGCGAACCCCTGTCGGCGGACCCACCGCGCGAGTAACGTCATCGACTGTCGCGGCACCGCCGCACCCACGCCGGATCACGACCGGCAGCGTCACAGTGAGCCCCGCCGGGTGGCGAGGGACAGGCACCGCGGGTCCGTACCGGCCCGTTTCCACGACAGCGGACACCGCCGGGGGGCGGTCGACCTGCGACGCCCCGACGGCGACGTCCTCATTCGCTCCAGTGAGGAAACCCCATGGCCGAGAAGGCATCACTTGACCTTGGCGCGCTGCGCAGCGCGCTGGCAAAGGAACCTGAGGCGTGGTCGATGTCGATGACGACGATGACCGCGCTCACCGAGGGCGAACGGCGGCTGCGTCTCGGCGTCCCCCCGACGCCCGGGCTCGACACCGCCCGCCTCGAGGACGACAAGGAGGTCCACCGGGCCGCAGCCATCGGCGCTCGTGCCGATGCCGTGGGCGCACCGGCGGCATTCGACCTGCGCAACGTCGGAGGCGTCAGCTACGTGACTCCCGTACGCGACCAGGGGTCGTGCGGTTCGTGCGTCGCGTTCGGCACCGTCGGGGCGCTCGAGGGCGTCGCCAGGTACGCCCGCAGGACGCCCGCCCTCAAGGTCGACCTCTCCGAGGCCCACCTGTTCTACGTCTACGGGCGCGCGGCCGGCGCCACCTGTGGAACGGGCTGGTGGCCCGACCAGGCGTACAACGCGGCGCGCGACAGCGGCGTGACGTTCGAGGACTACTACCCGTACACGGCAGGAGACCAGGACGGGAACACCAAGATCAACGCCGATTGGCGCAACCGACTGGCGAAGGTGACCACCTGGCAGATGCTGAGCGGCAACGCGGCCGGGATGAAGCAGTACATCTCGACGTACGGCGCGATCAGCGCCTGCCTGGACGTCTACCAGGACTTCTTCAGCTACGGCAGCGGCGTGTACCGGCACGTCACCGGCAGCTACGCCGGCGGCCACTGCGTCACGCTCATCGGCTACTCCGACAGCGACCAGTGCTGGATCGCGAAGAACTCCTGGGGGCCGGGCTGGGGCGACGGCGGCTTCGTGCGGATCGGGTACGGCGAGTGCCGGATCGAGTCCTACCAGGTGTGCGGCGCGCAGGGCGTGAACCTGCGTTGGTGGAACCCCGACCAGACCATCGCCGGGCTGTGGAGCAACGAGGCGGACGGCAACGTCTGGGCCTACGGCTCCGACCGCGGCTGGCTCAAGCTCGACAGCGGCACGGTGGCCACGAACTCCGCGATGCTGGCCGAGCTCGCGGCGTCCAAGGCGGCCGGCAAGAAGGTCGGCCTCTTCGAGGACAACGGCTCCGTGCAACAGATCTACGCGTGGTGAGAGGACCAGCCATGACGACGAAGACCAGGACCGCGAGCCCGTCGCTCGTGCCGTCGCAGACGACGACGGAAGGGCTGTCCGTCGACACGGGGGGCATGAGCCGGCCGACCGAGATGCCCGACACCCACGGCGCGGCTCTTGCCGTCGGCGCTGGCGAGCAGTGGCCGGTGCTCACGCCACCGGGGACCGCCGGTGCGGCCACGACCGCGGCCGTCACCGGCGTCACGGGCACGTGGACGTCCGGCGTGATGGTGGACGCCACGTGGTCGATCAACGAGACGCGCAACGCGTGGTTCCACGTCACGGGTGGCGCGTGGAAGAAGATCTTCAACGGCACCGACGGCGCCTTCATGGCGCTGTGCACGCTGGCGGCGCAGGCCAAGCAGACCGGGCACCAGATGGCGATCCGCGAGGAGGCGGACGGCATGGTGCACGAGATCTACCTCTGGTAGGCGCTCACGAGGCGTTGACGACGACCTCGAGCGTCTCAGCGGCGGCGGGCTCCCACGCCCGCCGCCGCTGCACGTGCAGGTGGTGCTCGCCGACGGCGGTCGCTCGCACCGTGATCACGCGCCGTCCAGCCGCTCCAGGGGCCTGCGACTTCGGCGGCTCAAACCGCGTGTCGTCGACCTCGACCCCCTGCGGGGCATCGGCCACCTCCCACTGGTACCCCGTGGTGGGCGTCTCCTCGAGGCTGATGACCACCTCCTCGTCGACGCCGACGTCGCACCTTCCAGGAGCTTGTACCTGCACGCTCATGACCGGCTCCCTTCCCCCGACCATGGTGCGCCTGCCGGCGCCTTGAGATCCAGGGCCAACGGCTGCTGTTCGCAAGAACCCGCCGTCGTCCGGCCTGGCGGCACGGGCCGGGGTGTCGCAGCCGAACCTCGGCCGGTGGCTGCGCGATGACGGGTACGGTGCCGGCCATGGATCGCACCACGACCTCCGCGCGCCCAGCCACCTGCCAGCCCGCCATGGCCGGTCTCGCACCCTGCGACAACTGCGGTGCGCCCATGCGCTGGGAGACGTCGCACCAGCGCTGCGACACCTGCGGGCACATCGTGCCGTGCTGCGAGGGCGCCCCGCTCGGCTGACCACGCGCCGCCCTCAGCTCAGCGCGGCGCGGGGAACGTGTAGAGGTTCTCGGAGTACACCGCGTCCTCCCACCACGGATCAGGCAGCTCGTCGTCGTAGGCGCTGACCGCCGGGCGGGTCGGGTCGCCGTACCGCTCACGCAGGCGCTCTCGACGGACGTCGCGCAGCACCGCCAGCGTCTCGAGCCGCACGCACTGCGCTGCCGGCGCCCCGGCGTCAGAGTGCCGGCGCAGCCACGTGACGAGCCTGCCGTACAGCGAGGGCATGGTGTCGTACTGGTCGCTGGGCAGCTGATCCGCGGCCGCCCTCCCCAACTGGTCAGCCACGCGCAGCAGCAGGCGCACACCGGGTCCGCAGTCGCTCTCACCGTCGACCGGCGACCGCAGTGGCGCCAGGGTCCGCTCGTAACGCTGACGGGTCGTGGGGGTCCGCTCCCCCGAGGCGGCGTCGAGGAAGGCATCGAGCAAGTGGTCGGTCTCGTCGTCCATGATCACCATGGTGACGAGTTCTGGGTGGCTGTCGCTGCCGTCGTCCACAGGCTCTCGTCTCAGCCCCCGGAATGTCCGGGGTGGCGCGGTCAAGGGCTGAACCTCAGCCGCCGACAACACGACGGTGAGCCCGAACGAGTCCCCCCGAGCCCAGCGCAGCTCCGGCCCCACCCGCCCGGTGCCCGCGCGGTCGTCACGTGCCGTCGCCCTGGCGCGCCGGTCGGTCCGGCGCGCCCACGGCTGGTTCGAGCGTCAGCCACGCGGCCGGCGTTGGGCCACGGTCGTGCTGCTCGCGGCCGTCCTCGCGGGAGCCGCGCTCATCGGCTGGGGGTCGTCGTCGGGCCCTGACGCGACGACGGTGCCGCTGTCGCAGGCAGTGAGCGAGATCAAGTCCGGCGACATCGCCGCCGCCAAGGTCGACGACACCACCGCACGCGTCGTGCTCACCCGCACGCAGGACGCGGGCGGCAGCCGGATCCAGGCGCGCTTCCCCCTCGGCTACTCCGACACCCTCACCGACGACCTGATCGCGGCGGGCGTCCGCACGCAGGCGGCGTCGCTCGAGACCAGCGTGTGGGAGAGCCCGCTGCTGCTGACCCTCGTGCCGGTGGCGCTGATCATCGGGTTCCTCCTCTACGTCGCGAAGTCCGGCGGCCTCACCGGCGGTATCGGCAAGTTCAGTGGTCGCCGCGGTCGCGAGATCAGCGAGGTGCCGAGCACCCGCTTCGAGGACGTCGCCGGGGCCGAGGAGGCGCTCACCGAGATGCAGGAGCTCGTGGAGTTCCTAAGGGACGGCGAGCGATTCACGCGCGTCGGCGCCAAGCCGCCCCGCGGCGCTCTGCTCGTGGGACCGCCCGGCACCGGCAAGACGCTGCTGGCTCGCGCCGTGGCCGGTGAGGCCGGAGTCCCGTTCTTCGCCCTGGCTGGCTCGGACTTCGTCGAGACCTTCGCCGGGGTGGGCGCCAAGCGGGTGCGCGACCTGTTCGACGCCGCCCGCGCGGCCGGCTCGGCCATCGTGTTCATCGACGAGATCGACGCCATCGGGCGAGCTCGCGGCAGCGGGTCGGTCAGCGGCGCCGACAGCGAGCGGGAGAACACCCTCATCGCCATGCTCGACCAGATGGACGGCTTCGACACCGCCCACCGCATCATCGTGCTGGCCGCCACCAACCGCGCCGACGTCCTCGACCCCGCGCTGACGCGCCCGGGACGGCTCGACCGGCAGATTCAGGTGCCCGCGCCTGATCGCCTGGGCCGCACCGCGATCCTGCGCGTGCACACCCGTGGGCGTCCGGTGAGCGACGACGTCGACCTGGTCACGATCGCGCGCCGGACGCCGGGCATGAGCGGTGCCGAGCTCGCGCAGGTCGTCAACGAGGCGTGCATGGAGGCGGCGCGCCGGTCCACGGACCTGGTCGACGCCGACTGCTTCGACTCCGCGATCGCGACGGTCGCCCTGGGCCGCGCCCGGACGTCCGCGCTGGTCACGGACTTCGACCGCGAGGTCACGGCGTGGCACGAGGCCGGTCACACACTGGCCGCGCTGCTGCTGCCTGACGCCGACGACCCGGTGCAGGTGTCGATCATCCCGCGCGGCCCGGCGGGCGGCGTCACCTGGATGAGCGGCAACGACGACATCTTCCTCACGCGCGCCCGCGCGCTGGCCGATCTTCGGGTCTCGCTGGCCGGCCGGGCCGCCGAGGAGATCCTGCTCGACGGCGAGTACACCCAGGGCGCGCACGGCGACCTCGACGCCGCCACCCGCCGGGCCATGGCCATGGTGACGAAGTACGGCATGTCCCGGCTCGGCTACGTCCTGGTGGACGACGAGACCGTGCGCATGGGCGGCCCTGTGGCGCTGCAGGTCCGTGAGGTCGCCGAAGAGCTGCTGTCAGAGGCCCACACCGACGCCTACGCCTTGCTGAGCGAGCACCACGAGCTGCTGCGGCGGGTCGCCGTCGAGCTGCTCGACAAGGAGAACCTCAGCCTGCGTGAGCTGAGGACGATCGTGGACGACGCTGCAGCAACAGCTTTCATCCCGCGTCAGGCCGACCCCGGCTCACCGGTCCGAACGTGAGTAACCAGACCGCCGGCGCGTTCATGGCGTCAGCGGTCCTGAGCGGGCCGAGGAGCGACTTTGCTCGGGGCGACTCCTCGGCTCCGCTCGACGGGGTGCTTGGCAGCCGAGGCGGCGATCTTCGACAGCGCAGCGGCATGCAGATCGACATCACACTGGTCGGCGAGACCCACGAGGTACACGAGCACGTCGGCCAGCTCCTCGGCGACTCGCGCGCGCAGCGGCTCTTCCTTGACAGCATCCGCAGCGGTGTCCGCGGGTAGCCACTGGAAGAGCTCAGCCAGCTCGCCGACCTCACCCACCAGCGCGAGCAACACCGACTTGGGGTCCTGAAACCGCTGCCACTCTCGCTCCGCGATGAACGCGCGGGCGGCATTCCTGATCTCGACCAGATCTGACACGGTCGCGAGTATGCCGTCCACGTCCGCCGTCGCCACGGAGGGCCCCGCTAGAGTCGGCATCGTCATCGCGGAACGACGGGCTTCCGACACAGGACACGCCCCCACCCGCACGAGTCACTTCGTGCTGCCTGGGGACAAGACCTGTGACGCTGTACCGGCAATCGGTCCGCGGATTCTCTGCCGTCGAGCATCGGCTCGCTGACCTGCTGGCGGAGCAGATGACCATTCGCGGCGGTCGGCGCCCTTCTCCGGGCGAGTACCGATCGTGGGAGCGCAGCCTGCCTGCACTTCGGGCGGACCTGCTCGCGGCCGGCCTGGAGGACGTCGAGATGCTGGTCGAGTACCAGCTACCGCTCAGCAGCAAGCGCGCCGACGTCGTGTTGGCTGGGCGGCATCCGGTGTCCGGTGGTCCGTCGTACGTGATCGTGGAGCTCAAGCAGTGGAGCACCGCTCACGCCTTCGAGGACAGCGACTCGCTGGTGCAGGTCGAGCAGTACGGCCACCGAGCAGTGACGCATCCTGCGATCCAGGTGCGCGCGTACTGCGACTACCTCCTGGACTTCACGGCGTCGCTGGAAGGCCAACAAGACCGTGTTGCGGGCGCGGCCTACCTGCACAACGCAACGGACCACGGCGTCGCGGATTTGTTCCGCCGACCCGACGACGCGCTGGGAAGACTGTTCACTGGGCAGCGACGCAGCGAGTTCCAGGAGTTCTTGGCTTCGCGATTCACACCTGGGGTGAGCGGCGCACCCTACGCTGACGAGCTGCTCGCCAGCCGCATCGCGCCATCCAGGCAGCTGCTCTCGGTCGCTGCGGACGAGGTCCAGCGGCGTGAGATGTTCGTCCTTCTGGACGAGCAGCGCGACGCCTACAACTTCGTCCTGCACGCGGTCGAGCGAGCGCAACGCTCCAACACCAAGACGGCCGTGGTCGTCTCCGGCGGCCCCGGGAGCGGGAAGAGCGTCATCGCGCTCTCGCTCCTCGGGGAGCTGTCACGTCAGGGTCGTGCCGTCGTGCACGCGACGGGATCGCGGTCGTTCACCCACACGCTGCGCAAGGTGGCAGGACGGCGCGCTCCCGCCGTGCAGAAGCTCTTTCAGTACTTCAACTCCTTCATCACGGCCCAGCCCAACGATCTCGACGCGCTGATCCTGGACGAGGCGCACCGCATCCGGGAGACGTCGGTCTCGCGGTGGACGCGAGCCGAGCACCGCACCGGCCGGCCCCAGATCGACGAGTTGCTTGATGCGGCACACGTACCCGTGTTCCTGCTGGACGAGTTCCAGGTGGTGCGGCCCGGCGAGCAGGGAACGGTCGAGGAGATCGAACGCCACGCGGCCAGCAAGGGCATCAGCGTGGAGAAGATCTATCTGGACTCGCAGTTCCGCTGCGGCGGCTCGGCTGCCTTCATCGACTGGACCAAGCGGCTGCTTGAGCTCGAACCGGGTGGGCCCCTTGTCTGGGCGGGCGACGGCCGCTTCGACGTCCAGGTGGTCGACTCACCCCAGGAGATGGAGGCACTGCTCGCGGCACGGAACGACGACGGCTACGGTGCGCGGATCGCAGCGGGTTACTGCTGGCCGTGGAGCGACCCCACCCGCGATGGTCAGCTGGTGAAGGACGTCCGGATCGGCGACTGGTCACGTCCATGGAACCTCAAGGGAGACCGTTCGGTCGGCGGGGCCCCCGCGGCGGCTCTCTGGGCCACGGATCCCGCAGGGTTCGGGCAGGTGGGATGCATCTACACCGCCCAAGGATTTGAGTACGACTACGCCGGAGTGATCATCGGGCCGGACCTGGTCTGGCGCGGGGACCACTGGGTGTCCGTCCGCTCTGCCAACCGGGACCCGGACTTCAGGAACCGCACTCGGGTCAGCGACGCCGACTTCGACAGGCTCGTGCGAAACGTCTACAAGGTCCTGCTGACGCGCGGGATGCGCGGGTTGGTCATCCACTCACCTGACGCCGAGACGAACCGCTTCCTCGAGTCGCTGATGGTCGACCAGAGCTAGCAGGTCGGCGGCGAACGACCGCCGGCTCAGGCGCGCTCGCGCTTCAGCCAGCCCCAGACGCTCGTGGCCAAGAAGAGCACCAGGCCGATGACGGCGAGCCAGAGCAGGCCCTTGATCACGAAGCCGATGATGGCCAGCACGAGCCAGATGAAGAGCAGCAGCAGGATGAGGCGGATCATGCCGCCATCCTCGCGCTGACCGGTGAGCCTCGCGACCGCACCGGGCGGCCAACTACCTGACGTCGGCTGGTCGGCGCTGTCACCCTGTCGTGAACCGATCCGCCCGCTCGATGGCACAAAGAGGCGTGACACCCGTGAGATGGCCGGACGCGCCGGGCGCAGAGCTGGACGACGCACTCAGCGACGTCCAGCTGCTGGCCCACGTCCGCGAGGGTGACCGCGGTGCCCTGCACGAGCTGTTCCTGCGGCACGAGGCCTGGGTGGCGGCGCGCGTCCGCCGGCGCTGCGCCGACCCGGACGTCGTCGACGAGGTGGTGCAGGACACGTTCCTCACCGTGTGGCGGTCAGCCGACCGCTACAGCGGCTCCGGGGACGTCGCGGCGTGGATCTGGGGTATCGCGATCCGCACGCTGCTGCACAGACTGCGGCCGCGCAAGTCGGTGCTGCACCGGCTGACCCACCTGCGCACCGAGCACGACCCGTCGGCTGAAGAGGCGGTGCTGGAGCGCCTCGAGCACAGCGACGCCGGCCGGGCGCTCGCGCGCCTGTCGCCCGAGCTGCGGGCGGTCGTGCAGGCCACCGTGCTCGACGGCCTGACCACCCGAGAGGCGGCGACGCTGCTCGGCATCCCGGCCGGCACGGTCAAGAGCCGGATGAGCCGAGCCCGCACCGAGCTGAAGGAGGCTCTCCTGTGACGACCCCGTGGCACGTGCGCAGCGACCAGCTCGCTGACTACCACGACCAGACGAGCGACCCGGTGGTCGCCGCCTCGACCGAGGCGCACCTGCTGCGGTGCGGGCCGTGTCGGGCCGCGCTCGCGCGGCTCGCGGACTCCGGTGAGGCCGCGCGCCGTTGGGAGCGCCTCGCGGACGCGGTCGACCACCCGAGCCGGGGCGGCTCGCGCCTCAGCCGCGTGGCCGTGGGGACGCCACCCCTGATGTGGGCCGCGCTCATCTCCGCGGCCACCTCGGCCGCGCTGCCCGCGGTCGCGAGCGCCGTCCACCAGCCTCGCGCGACCGCACTGCTGCTCGCGCTGGCGCCGCTCATCCCTCTCACAGCGGTCGCCATCGCCTACCGGCACGCCAGCGACCCCGTGGGCGAGATCGCGCTGGCGACACCGTCCGCCGGGCTTCGACTGGTGGCGATGCGAGCCACGGCGGTCGGGCTCGGTGCCCTGCCAGCCGGTGTGCTGAGCGGCTGGCTTTCCGGGCTCTCACCGCACGTGGCGCTGGCGTGGTTGCTGCCGGGGCTCGCGCTGGCCGCGATGGTGCTCGCGAGCGCCACCACGCGGTTCGACCCGCTGGACGTCGCCGCCGGCCTCGGGGCGACGTGGGCCCTGGCCGTGGGCGCCCCCGGGTCGGTGCGGGCCTCCGCGGCCGCGCACCTGGTCGATGTCGTGGCCTCGCCCGCGATGCAGCTCACGGCGGTCGCCGTCGGGCTGGCCGCCGTCGCCGTGACCCTCAGCCGCCGTCAGACCATCGCCTACCGGAGGTCGGCATGACCGTCACGACCGCGGCGTCCGCCATGAGGGCCGAAGGACTCACCAAGTCCTTCGGTGCCACGCGGGCCGTCGACCACCTCTCGCTCACGCTGTCGCCCGGCGTCGTGGGCCTGCTCGGCCCCAACGGCGCGGGCAAGACCACCCTGCTGCGGATGCTGGCCACCGTGCTGGCGCCCGACGACGGCTCGCTGACCCTGCTCGGACGCGACCCGTCGCGGCCGGCCGAGCGGCTCGAGATCCGGCGCCGCTTGGGTTACCTGCCGCAGTCGCCCGCGCTCTACCCGGGCTTCACCGCGTTCGACCTCGTCGACTACGTGGCGTTGCTCAAGGAGCACACCGACGCGACCTGGCGCCGCGAGGAGTGCCGGCGCGTGCTGGAGGCGGTGGGGCTGAGCGACGCGATGCACCGCAAGGTCAAGACGCTGTCGGGTGGGACGCGTCAGCGGGTGGCGCTGGCCACGGCGCTCATCGGCTCGCCGGAGCTGCTCGTGCTCGACGAGCCGGCGACCGGCTTGGACCCCGACCAGCGTTTGCGGCTGCGTTCGGTGCTGTCACGGGCCGCGGCGTCGGCGACCGTCGTCCTCAGCACGCACAACACGGCCGAGGTGGCGGCGCTGTGCCAGGAGGTCTACGTCGTCCTGCACGGTCAGGTGCGCTTCAGAGGCACTCCGGCCGAGCTGGCCGCCGTCGCCGACGGCCAGGTGTGGGTCGATGATCGCGAGGACTCCCAGGCCCTGCGCTGCTGGCAGACCGCGGACGGCACGTTCCGGCACCTGGGCGTCCCGCCGACCGGAGCCGAGGTCATCGAGCCGACGTTGGACGACGGCTACCTGCTCATCGCGCGCGAAGGACGCAGCTCATGAGGTCACTCGTCAGTCCGCAGGCGAGCGCGGCCCTCGCCCTGCTGCGCTTCACCGGCCGTGCCGTGCCCTGGACGCCCCTGCTCGGGAGCGCCGCTGCGCTGGGCGTCGTCGGCGGCGCGGTCGCCGCCTCCGGGGAGCACCCGAGCGAGCTGTACGCCCTCGCAGCGGCCACGGTGGCCGCCGGCGCGCTGGCCGGGCTGCACGATCCTGCGGCGGCGTTGCTGGCCGCCGTGTCGACCGCTCCGGGCCGTCGGCGCCGGCAGCGGGTGGTGCTGCTGGCGCCGGCGACGGCGGTGGTGTGGCTGCTGCTGCTGGCCGCCGCCAGCGGGCCGAGCGAGGCGGCCGCGAGCTGGCCGGTCGCGCCGGTGACGGCGCTCCTGCTGGCCGGCCTCGCCGTCGCCACCTGGGTGCCCCACGAGCGGGCGGTCCCGGCGGCCGTGGGAGTGCCGCTGGTGTGGTTCGTCCTCGACCGGTTCGTCGGCCAGTCCGACGGGGTCGCGGGGTCTGCGGTGTCGGGGTGGACGCTGTCGGCCTGGACGCTGCCTCCGTGGACCGTCGTGGCGGTCGCCGTCGGCGCGCTGCTCGCGGGGTGGCGGCGATGAGCGCGTCGGCTGTTGAGGGCCGCGTGCCGGACCAGGTCGCGGACGGCGTCGCGGACGGCGCCGCGGCTGGCCCGCGCCGCAGGGCGGTGAGGCAGCTCGCGGCCGTGGAGGCACGGCGGATGCTGTGGTCGCCGTGGCTGCTGCTGACGGTCCCGGTCACGTGGCTCGCCGGGCGCACGACGCTGCAGGCGAACTGGTCCGGCGCGGCCTACACCTCCCTGCCGGCGGTCGCCGGACCAGCGCTGTTCGCCGTCTCGGTCGCGGTGGCCGTTGCGTGCGGCCGCGACCGCGCCCCGCTCGCTCAGGACGCCCCGGTGGGTGAGCGTCAACGCCTGACGGCGCGGTTGCTCGGCGGCGGCGTGTTCGTCGTGCTCATGGCGGTCGTCGCCGGGACGACGGCGCTGTGGCTGCGCAGTCGTGGCGGCCTGGACCTCGGGGACGAACCGGGCCGCACGCTGCATGCGCAGCTCACCCTGCCGGAGATCCTGCAGCCGGTGGCTCTCACCGTCGTCGCGGTCGCGCTGGGGGCGGCTGCGGCGCGGTGGGTACGCCATCGGCTGGGCGCGGTGACGTTGCTGTTCCTCGTGTGGTTCGCGGCATCGCTCGTCTACTGGGCGTTCAACGGCCCCACGGTGCGCGCGTTCGCCCTCGTGCAGAGCCAACCGATCACGGTGCGGGCCGCCGAGGCCGGGACGGACCCGCTCACGCTCCCCTCGTCGTGGCTGCTGTCGGCCCCGGGGCAGTACCAGGACTTCTGGGGGCGGCTCGTCGTGAGCCCGGCGATGGCGGCGTGGCACGACGTGTACCTGCTGGGGGTGGCGGGTCTGCTGGTCTGGGTCGCGATGGGTCTACGCCACGGACGTCGCGTCGCAGCCGTCGGGCTCCTCCTCGCTGCGGCAGGGGTGGCCGGCCAGCTGGTGGTGCAGACGTGAGGTCGCGGCGGGCCGGTCGACGAGGCGCCGGTGGCGTGCTGGCACAGACGATGGCGCTCAGCGCGGCGCTCACGGGCTGCAGCGGGGCGTACGACGCCGACGGTGAGCCGGCGAGCGCAGGCCGGCTGGTCGCCGCCCCCGGGCGCCTGCCGTCGGCGCGGCCGGTGGTCGTCGACACCGATCTCGGCGCCGACGACGTCGTCGCGCTCGGGTTGCTGCTGCGCCGACCAGACGTCGACGTCCGCGCGGTCACCGTCGCCGCCACCGGCCTGGTGGGCTGCCCGGACGCCGGGGACGTCGTCACCGCGCTCGCCGCAGCGGTCGGCACGCCGCCTCCGCCCGTCGCGTGCGGGCGCAGCGAGCCCGGCCCGCGTGGGCGCTCGATGCCCGCCGCGTGGCGGACCGCCGCGGCGTCCGGTAGCGGGCTGCCTGCTCCCTCGGCGCAGGTGCGTCACTTCGCCTCAGCGCCGATGGTGACGCAGCCTGCCGCGGGGGTGATCGGCCGGCTCGCGCGCCAGACGCCGGATCTCACGATCGTGGCGCTCGGGCCGCTCACGAACCTGGCCGACCTCGCGTCGTCCGATCCTGCGGCCTTCTCCCGGCTGGGCGAGATCCACGCCATGGGTGGTGTGCTCGACGGGGTGGGTGAGGGCGATGTCGGCGAGTGGAACGCCGCCGCCGACCCTGCGTCGTTCGAGGCCGTCCTCGCTGCGGCCGCCAGCGGTCAGCCGAGGCTCACCGTCGTCCCGCTGGACGCCGTGCCGCCAGGCACGCCTCGGGAGCTGACCGGGCCCGTCGTCGGTGCCGTCGCGGCCGCCGCCCAGCTGCCAGCGTGGTGGGACGCCGCCACCGCCGCCGCGCTCGTGGCGCCCGACGCCGCCGTCCTCACCTCGGGGTCGTTCACCGTGAGCGCATCCGAGCCAGGTCGGTTGCAGCGCAAGGGCGACGGCCGGGTACGCCTGGTGCAGCACCTGGGTGCCGAGGGGCTGCGTGCCGTGTACGCGAGCGCCTTCGCGGCGCGGTGAGCGCGGGCCGTTACAGGTGGGCCACCGCGGGCACGATCCGCTCCCCCATCATCTCCAGCACGCCCGGCTGGCTGACGCGGGCCAGCGTGCCGTGAGCCACCTCGATGCCCAGCCCGGCCAGCTGCGTGAGGTGCTCGATGGTGGCGTCGACGTTCTCGCCGTCCGGGCCGAGGTCGAACCGCACTTGCGCCGTCTTCTCGATCGCGTCGTAGTCGCGGCCGAGCCGCTCGCAGTGCTCGCGCAGCACGTCGAGCTTCCGGCCGAGCTCGGGTGAGTCGAAGATGTTGCAGGCGTCGGCGTACTGCGCCACCATGCGCAGCGTCTTCTTCTCCCCCGCGCCGCCGATGAGGATCGGTGGGTGCGGACGGCTCAGCGACTGCGGCGAGTTGAGGGTGCGCTCGAGCCGGTAGTGCTCGCCGACGTACGGGCCGTCGTCGTCGCTCCACATCTGCAGGCAGATCTGCAGCGCCTCCTCGAGTCGCTCGAACCGCTCCTTGGTGGACGGGAAGAGCAGCCCCAGCCCGCGCGCCTCCTCCTCGTTCCAGGCCGCGCCGATGCCGAGCATGGCGCGACCCCCCGACAGCACGTCGAGGGTCGTCACGGCCTTGGCCAGCAGGCCGGGGTCGCGGTAGACGACGGCCGTGACGACCGTGAGCAGCTTGACTCGCTCGGTCACCGCAGCCAGGTAACCCAACGCGGTGTACGCCTCGAGCATCTCGTGCTCGACCGGCCCGATCGCTCCGATCTGCCAGACGTGGTCCATCACGCTGACCCGGTCGAAGCCAGCGGCCTCAGCCCGCTGGGCGACATCGGCTAGCTGGCCGCGCAGCGCGCCCGGCCCGCCGTCCCAGGTGAAGTCCGCGATGTGCAGTCCGAGCTTCATGCCACTCCTTCGACCAGACCGACAGACGACGGGCGGATGCCCCAACCGATTCTGCTCGCGCCGCGTCGATGCCGCCCCCTCTAGGGTGGGCGAGCGCGCCACGTCGCCACGACCCGCTCCGCGCGAACCGACCCAGGAGGCACCGTGCTCGACGAGCCCACGCTCGACGCCGCGAGCTCCGCGGCCCCCGACGGACTGGTGCAGCACCTGCGGCACTGGCTGGGCGCGTGGCCTCCCCTCAGCGCGGTGGACGTCGTCGCCGCACCCCAGCGCACGCAGCCGGCGTGGGACGGGCGCATCCACCCCGTGCTGGGTGTCGCCGACGCCACCGGGGCCACGGTGCTGTCGGTGCCGCCCGACGTCGCGGACGCCGTGCGCGAGGCGGCCACCGGCGGCGTCGAGCCGCTGCTCGCGCAGCTGCCCGCCCTGCTCGGTGACGCGTCGCGCCAGGCGTTCCGGGCCGTCTTCCGCTGGACCACCCGTCCGGCCGACGCTCCGGCCACCGGACGCTGGGTGGCCGCCGACGCGCCCGGCGTTCCCGAGTGGTTGCACCCGTTCGGTGGCCAGGTGCTGGTCGCCACGGCGGACGACGGATCGCACCTCGCCGGCGTCGGCATCAAGCGGCACGACGCGTTCGGCCACGAGCTGGCGGTCGTGACGGCTCCGCAGGCGCGCGGGCGCGGCCTCGGCCGAGGGCTGGTCACCCAAGCCGCCCGGCACGTGCTGCGGTCCGGGACGGTGCCGACGTACCTGCACGCGACCGACAACGTCGCCTCGGCGCACCTGGCCGACTCCGCCGGCTTCCCCGACCGCGGCTGGACCGTGATCGGGCTCGGCGACTGACTCAGCCGGCCCCGGCAGGGCACCGGCCCACATCAGCACCGCGGGGTGCCGCTGCCAGCCGTAGTCCGCTAGCAGCAGCGCTCGCAGGACCTGCAGCGTCTCGACCCGTTGCTTGCCGAGCCGCCGGTCGTCGAGCACCGCTGCGCTCGCGTCGAGGCCGGCGTAGGGCACGAAGGTCTGCACGCCAACCACCATGCCCAGGGGCCACCACAACGGCGACCCGGGCCGCCCGCGCCGCCCGGGCCGACGTCGGTGGCGCGCTCGTCACGGTTGCTGCGAAACCGCGCCAGGTGGAACCGAATCGCCGTCCCCGACGAAGTACCCGTGACCGACCCCAGTGACGGACGTCGCGACGGACCGTCGAACCGCATCCAAAGGAGCACGAGATGGCACGAACCCTCACGATGGCGGCCCGCGTGAGCGCCGCGGTGGCGCTGGCGGGCAGCGGACTGCTGCTGGCCGCGCCGGCCCAGGCGGCCTCGACGGCCACCGTCACGGTGGTGCACGGCATCCCCGCGACGAACGTCGACGTGTACGTCGACGGCGCGAAGGCGTTGTCGGACTTCACCTTCAAGACCGTGACCAAGCCGATCTCGCTGCCGGCCGGATCGCACGCGATCGCCGTGCGCAAGGCCGGTGACCCCGCCAGCGCCAAGCCCATCCTCACCGCGACGGCGAAGCTGACGGCCGGCGAGAACGCCACCATCGTCGCCAACCTCACCGCCGCCGGAAAGCCGACGCTCACGCCGTTCGTCAACCCCACGACCGCGGTGCCGTCGTCCATGGGCCGCCTGATCGTCCGGCACACCGCCGCTGCGCCCGCCGTCGACGTCCTGGCGGGCGGCAAGGCGGTCATCACCTCGCTCACCAACCCGAACGAGAAGTCGCTCATGGTGCCGAAGGGCACGGTCAACGCGTCGGTGGCGGCGGCCGGCACGACCGACCCGGTCATCGGCCCGGTGGCACTCAACCTCGCCGGCGGCTCGACGACCATCGTGTACGCCATCGGCAGCCTCGAGGGCAAGACCCTCACCGCTGTGACGCAGACCTACTCCAGCAACGCTTCCGGTCCCTCGGCGGTCGCGGCGGGCACTGGCGGTCAGGCGACGGACGCCACCACGCCGTGGACGGCCGTCGCTGCCGGCATCGTCGGGCTCGCGCTGCTCGCCGGTGTCGGTGCGGTGGGCGCACGCCGTCGCGTCACCGTCGACAACCGTTCGTGAGTACCTGCGCGTGAGCTCCTCCCGCGCCGCAGGACGGCGACGGCGCTCGGTGCTGAGCGTCGTCGCCGTCCTCGGCGTGCTGCTCATCGGCTACTGCGTCGTCCGGCTCGTCGACGGCCGAGGCCGGCACTTCGAGGCCATCGGCACCGTGCCGCGGGCCGATGCGCCCGCCCCGCCGCCGACCTCCCTCCGGGCGAGGCAGCCGCAGCCCGCGACGACGACGTCGCCCGCCCCGTCGGTGCTGGTGGATGAGTCGTTCACGCCCGCGCGGATCGTGATGAGCCGACCCGCCGTCGACGCGCGGATCCAACCCGTCGACGTGCTGCCTGACGGCAACCTGGTGATCCCCGAGGACGTCCGCACGGTGGGCTGGTGGCGCTCAGGCGCGGCTCCGGGCTCACCGGTCGGCACGGTGGTGCTGGCCGGCCACGTCGACTCGGCGAGCGCCGGGCCCGGGGCGCTGTTCCACCTCGACGACGCACCGGTGGGTAGTCGCATCACGCTCTCCGGCGACCGGATCGACACCTCAGGCACGGCCTCCAGCCAGGTCTACGAGGTGGTCGGCCGACGCCGCTACGCCAAGGCCGCGCTACCGGCCGCGTCGCTGTTCGCCCAGGGCCGCACGCCCCGGCTCGTGGTGATCACCTGCGGTGGTGACTTCGACCCCGTGACGCGTCACTACACCGACAACGTCGTCGTGTTCGCCGAGCCGGTGCGCTGACCGACACCCCAGCGCCGCTGGGCCAGTGCCCGCGATCTCGACCGGACACGTCGACCGAGGTCCGAGGCGCCACTCACCACGTCGGCTACTCTCACGTGGGGCAGGAAGTCGTCCAGCCCTTCGCCGGCGCCGCACGTCACCGTTTGCGAGCACGTGTCGTAGAACCATGCTTGCTACCCCGGGGGACCCGTGCCGCCTGTCCAGCCGTCCAGCCTGTCCACGTCCACGCAGCGCCGCCCGAGGCGCCCACTGCTGCTCGCGGTGGCCGCCGTGCCGCTCGCGGCGCTGCTGGTCAACGCCGCCGCGACGGCGCAGGCCGCCCCGGCGCCGTCCGTCACCGTGATCGGCACCACGATGAGCCCCTACGGAGCCCTCGAAGTCGACGGCGTGAGCGGGTTCGCCGCCAACGCCGCGCTCACGTTCACCATCGACGGCACGGACGTGACGGACGAGCTCGTCCACACGACCACCGAGTCCGACGGGTCCATCAGCCAGGTGCTCGGCAACCTGCGCCTTCCCGGCGCGTCCGGCGGCTCGCTGGGCACCCACACCCTCACCGTGACCGACACCGCCGGTGGCAGCGCCTCGGTCACCCTGAAGGTCATCCCCTCCCCCGTGGCCACGCCGGCTTCGTTGGCGCGCACGGTCTCCCAGATGCGCACGACTGGGGTGACGGTGCGCTTCGACGGGTTCCTGCCCGGAGAGACCGTGGAGGTCGGGATGGCGAGCCAGATCAACGGCTCACCGTGCGGGGCGCCCCTGACCGCGGACACGACCGGCAGCGTGACGGCCACGTGCGTCTGGACCGCCGCCTACACCAAGCGCTTCGGCCAGACGCCGGGCCCGGACTCGTACTTCGTCGGCGCCAACAACAGCATCTACACCATCTACTCGGCGATGGCTGCGGTCACCGTCTCCGCGGATGCGGTGGCCGTCCCGCCGACGACGAAGCCCCCGACCACGCAGCCCCCGACGACGCAGCCCCCGACGTCCACGCCTGCGGCAGCGCCCGCCGCCCGGCCGGCCGTCGCGGTGCGCGACCACGCTCGCTTCACCGGCTAGGCGACCCGTGAGGGGTGACGGCGCACGCCGGTCATGAGGCAGCCACGGGGGCTGGCCGTCGGGGCCGCGCGCGCGCTGATCGTGGCGGCCTCGACGACCGCCCTGCTGTGCGCGTGCTCAGGCGGCGCGCCGGAGGCGAATCCGACGCCCACGCGGACGGCGAACGTGCCCTCCGTGAGCCCATCGGCCTCGCCGACCCCGACCTCGAGAGCGCGGCCGCCTGAACAGCACGACTCGCTCGTGGCCACCGCGGTGGTGCGGTCCGTCGCCGCGCACCGCAGCCCGGGTGGGCCGGTGTCCAGCACGTGGAAGAACCCACGACGGGCCGGCGTGCCGCTCACGTTCCGGGTGGTTGCCGCCCGTGGCGGATGGCTGCAGGTCCAGCTGCCCCAACGACCCAACGGCTCGACCGGCTGGGTCGTGGCGGCAGACGTGCGCCTGACGCGAGTGAGTTACCGGCTCGTGGTGTCGACTGAGGACAACACCCTGACGCTGTTCGACGGCGGCGTCCGGGTCGCGAGGTACACCGTGGCGACGGGCACCGGTGGCACACCGACGCCGCACGGCTCCTTCTACCTGACCGAGCTGCTCTCGCCGACCAACCACGGCTACGGGCCGTTCGCCTTCGGGCTCTCGGCGTTCTCCGAGGCCCTGTCGAGCTTCGGTGGTGGCCCGGGTCAGATCGGCCTGCACGGCACCGACGACTCGTCGAGCATCGGCCACTCCGTCAGTCACGGGTGCATCCGGATGACCAACCGCGACATCACGGCCTTGGCGCACCTGCTGCCGCTCGGGACGCCGATCACGATCCGCTGACGGCAGCTCGGGACACGAGGGCCCAGTTCACTCGCATCGGGTGAGGACCTGCCCGCCGTCGTCACGGACAGTGGACTGCGACGCCACCTGGCGTCCCGGTCACCAGGAGGAGCCCGCGCATGACCAGTCCACTGCTGCCGTCGCAGCGCACGAAAGAGCATCGGGGTGAGCTGGACCTGAGGTGCCCCCGGTGCTGCAAGGGCCGTGCGCTCGTCGCAGGGTTCTCCCACCCGCGACTCGTGGTCACGTGCCGATACTGCGCGTACGAGAGCCTCGTCTCGCTGCGGTCCGCACACCCCGCACGGGGTGGTGGCGGCGCCGACCCGGAGTGACTGACGGGCGGCGAGCCCCGAGCTCGACTGCCCTGCCGGCCGGCGTCGGGATCTTCTCAACAGGTCGCCGCAGGAGCACGATGTGGTCGCCACGTCCCTCGGGGGCGGAACCGTCTGGGAGAGTCATGAACGGATTCACCAGGTTTGCGGGGGTCGCCACGGCGGCCCTTGCCATCAGCGTCGTCGCGGCACCCTCGGCGACCGCGACCAACGGCCCGGCGCTGCCGGTCAGAGATGCCGGCTCGCCGACCTTCACCACGATGGGCGGGGCCACCCCGCTCGCGACGAGCCGCACCGTGCCGCACTGGCACGGCTCCTTCACCGACCCCACCAACGGCACGACCTACGGCTACAACATGGTCGGTACGGACCCCCGCACCAGCAACGCCTCGACGACCGTGCCCACTGACATCGTCCCGGTGAACATCGCCTTCTCCGCCAACGGCGGCTACGCGCTCAACGGCACCGACGTCGTGGCACGCACCGAGGCCTCGCCGATCTTCCAGCCGGGCGACTACACCAGCACCGCGCGGTCGACGGGTGGCGCCGGCCCGCTCTCCGCGGGCAACGTCGGCGTCCAGTACGAGGACGCCGTCCTGCGCTCGCAGTTCAACAAGACCGGCACGTCGTACCACGTGAACCTCGGAACACCGACGGTGCTCCCAGCGATCACACTGACCGTGCCCCAGGGCAAGGGCTCGGCCTTCCAGAACAGCCAGGGCATCGTCTACGGCCTGGTCGACATCTCGTGGTTCTCGACGCGCATCCAGCAGCTCATGGGGCAGCTGCACACGGACGCCACCCATCTGCCGATCTTCTTGACCGACAACGTGATGCTGTACATCGGCAGTCTCGACAACTGCTGCGTCATCGGGTACCACGGGGCCTCGGTGGCGGTGGGCGGGGGCAGCGGCAGCACCCGCGGTCAGGGCAACCAACCGGTGCAGACGTTCGCGTACGCGGCGTACACGACGCCGGGCACGTTCGGCGCGTACTTCGTCCGGGACATCCACGCCCTGAGTCACGAGATCGCCGAGTGGGGTGACGACCCGTTCGTCAACAACCTCGTCAACCCGTGGCTGACGCCGACGGCGCCGCAGTACGGCTGCACCGACATCCTGGAGACCGGGGACCCGGTCGTGGGCATCGGGTTCACCATGCCGGGCAACACGTTCGACAACGTGGCCGGTGACCCGACCTGGCACCCCGAGGACGAGGTGCTCCTGCCCTGGTTCGCGCGCGAGACGCCGAACACCACCTCCCAGCCGCTGCAGCACGCAGCGACCGGGCGGTACACGTTCATGGGCGACCTCAACCCCTTCGCCGGCTTCCAGCAGGCGGCCACCGGCTGCTGAGCCAGGAGTGAGCACGCAACGACGGGAGGGTCCGGTCACGCGCTCGCGTGACCGGCCCCTCTCGGACGGACTGTCGACCGGACGCCGTGGCCCGGCTCGCCTGGACCTGCGGCCTACTCGTCGGCGTACCGGCGCCGCTTGACCTCGTACATCCGATCGTCGGCGCGCGACAGCACCAGGTCGATATCGGGCCTGCCCCCACGCTCGACATAGGTCACCCCGACACTGGCGGCCACGTCGACCTGCTCCCCCTTCAGACTGACCGGCCCCTGGACGGCTGCGACGACGCGTTGGCCGAAGCGCCGGGCGTCCACTGGGTCGTCGACCTCTCCGACCACCACGAACTCGTCGCCACCGACGCGAGCGGCCACGTCGCCTTGGCGCACCCCTGCTCGCAGGCGGTCTGCCACATGAGCCAGCAGCTCGTCACCGACGCGATGGCCGAAGCTGTCGTTGACCGCCTTGAACCGATCGAGATCGAGGAAAGCCACGGCAATGCCCCCGTGCCCACGCTGACTGAACATGAGCTCCATCTGCTCGAAGAGCAGCTCCCGGTTGGCCAGCCCGGTGAGCGAGTCGTGGGAGGCGCGGTGCTCCAGCTTCTCGCGCAGCGCGGCCGCCTCTTCCAGGGCCGCCCTCATCTCCTCGATGTCGGTGCAGGTCCCGAACCACTTCACGATCTCACCGGCCTCGTTGCGCAGCGGCTGTGCCCGGCCCAGCATCCAGCGGTACACGCCGTCATGGCGCCGCAGCCGGTACTCGATGTCGTACGGCTCGCCAGTCTGCGTGGCCTGCGCCCAGAGGTGGCGAGCACGAGGGCGGTCGGCCGGGTGGAACGGCGGGTTCCACCCCTCACCCAAGCTCTCCTCGAGCGAGCGACCGGTGAAGTCCATCCACTGCTGGTTGAAGTAGACGTGGTAGCCGTCGGGCCGTGCGATCCAGACGATGTGGGGCAGCGTCTCGACCACGTTGCGCCAGTCTGCCCCGCTGTCCCGGGCACCCTCCAGCTCGGCCGGAGACACGGCCGTCGGGACGAGTCCCCCAGCGGGGGCGGTTGGCAAGGGCCCGCGAGGGTCCCCGCAGTTCGAGGGGGGTGTACCGGCGAACATCGCTGCGTCCATTCTTAGCTCTGAGCCTGGACTGAGCTGAACCCTGAGCGACCATCATGCCCGCGTCGGAGACGGCACCTCGTATGTGCTGTCACACCGGTCTCGTCGGCACGAGCACCGACTGCCTTGACCTCGCTCCCCGTGGCAGTCTGACCCCGCAGTCATGTCGCAGCGTCACGGCGTCGGTGAGCACTGCCCAGTGTCGCGGCGCACCGTCTGCCCGATGTGCTTGACTCCAGGCGGCAACGGCCACGCCTCCTGGCTTCACGGGGCCGCAGCAGACTGGTTGGAGGGCTCGACCATGGACGCCGAAGAGCACGATCGCCTCGCCGAGCGAGAGACGATCCTGGCCGCCATGCTCGCCGCAGCCGAGCGTCTGCACGAGCTGGTGGACGTCGTCCAGACCGCACCCAGTGACGATGCCACTCTCCTTCACGAGGTGGCCGCACTCCTCGCCTGCGACGAAGCGGCAGCGCGCACCGTGCTGGCCATGCCCCTCAACGCGGCCTCTCCAGCCCGACAGCGGCGACTTCGCGGTGAGCTCGACGAGGTGCGCCAGCTACTGACCTAGCCGCGTCAGCGTCGCGCGTCACCGGTGACCGTCGCGCCGAGGCGCCACCCAGTGGGCGGGGCCTGTGGAAGGGCCGCGCTGAGGAAACTGGTCCGGCGGCGTCACCTCCCATGTCGGTGAGTCACCAAGAACCACCCGCGTCGCAATGGCATACCGCGCGTCGAGAACAGCGTGCAAGGACGTCGACAGAAGTGCGATCGCCCCATCGTCTGGATCGCGACCGGGCCAGAGATCCTCGACGTCTGCCGCTGCGCTTGACAACCCGCGTTCAAGGACGGCCCTGTCGGCGGCGACGGTGATCACGTCGTCCGGCCACCGGTCGTGGACACAGCGGACCTCGTCGAGGTCGTCCGCGACGGACGCGACCGTCAGGCCGGCTCGTCTGCAGATCTCGGCTAGCTCTTGCATCTTCACGTTCACCCTTCACGTGGCAGAACCCCCCGTGGGTACATCCCTAGCAGCGGCAGGCGAGCGGATGCACGAACTGGTGGGACGACGTCCAGACCATCGTGGGCGCCGCCGCCGCGGACCTCTGCCCTCCGGCGAGGCGTGGCGCGTCGCATCCGCACGCTGCGGCTGCGCCACCTCACCGGTGCCGCGTCCTGGACCGTGCGGCACAGTGGCGGTGGCCTCGCTACTCACCGCACCGGATAGACCAGGAGCCCAGGTTCATGTCACTCAACAGCGCGTCACCGTCCATCGGGCGCCGACTCTTCGCCGGCCAGGCCTTCGTCCTCCTGGTCGAGTACACGGCACCTCTGGAACGCATCGACGAGCTGCTCGACGCCCACCGCGCCTGGCTCGACTCGCACTTCGCGGACGGCACCTTCCTGGTGTCCGGACCTCGGGTACCCCGCGAGGGCGGCACCATCCTGGCGACGGGCGAGTCGCGTAGCCAGCTCGAGCAGGTGATCTGCCACGACCCCTTCGTCCAGGCAGGTGCCGCCCGCTACCAGATCGTGGAGTTCACGCCCACCCGCGGCCCCTACGCCTGACGCTGCCTGCCTGACGGGCGGAGCTGGGCCTCCGTCAGCGCTGTCAGACCGCTAGCAGGACATCGCTGACCGACTCACCAGGGACACTCCCTGATCGTTCACATCAGCTGTCAACGGTCATCCGATGGCCGTCCAACGCCCACCGATTATCTCGCAGCCGTGGGCGCCCGAGGTGAGGCACAGCTCGCTCATGACGCCTCAGTGGACCGCTCAGCGGCCAGCGCCAGGTCCGATGCGCCCACCTTGACCAAGACGTCATGGACCGCCCGACTGGTCGCCACCACGCGCAGCCGCCCGCCGGTGGCGCGGCAGGACCTCGCCTGAACCAGCAGGATCGACACGCCCGCCGCGTCCGCCTCCGTCACCTGACGTAGGTCCAGGTGCACGTCGCCGCCGCGAGCCGGCGTCACCGCTCGCAGCAGCCAGCGCAACCTCGCCCGGGTGTCGAGGGTGAGCCGTCCAGCCGCACGCACCAGCACGGCACCCGAGGCACCAGTCGCCGACTCGAGCAGCAGTCCGTCCCGAACCATGGGGTCGTCGAACGGGCGGCTCATCGGTCCGCCGTGACCAGCTGGAGCACCGTCGTCAACTGCCAGTCGACGTCGCCGTGGTCGATCGTCGCATGCACCGGCGAGTCACCCATCTCTCCGGTGATGCCGGCGGCTCCGGCCAGCGCCCGTTCGCGGCTGTCGTAGGCGACGATGTCGACGACGCGGCCGTCGTCAGCCTCGACGATCCGTCGCCAGCGAAAGCCCGGCTGGCGGCGCAGGTAGGCGTTGATGTCCTCGTTGGCAGTGATGAAATCGGCCGATGACAGCCCCGCCACCAGGCTCAGCGCGGTGATCTCCAGCACTTCAGGCATCTGGGGTTCCTCCTCGAGTCGTCCTTGTCCGCATCGTGCGGTCCCGGGGAGGCTCGGGGCATCAGTCGATCGACCGCATTCGCACCCATCGCTGTCGGGACCCTGGCACGGCAGGCCGTGATGGAGCGGTTCAAGCAGTTGAGTGGCGTCGGCGCGGTTCGTCGTTGATCTTGTCCCACTCCGCGAATAGCCTTCTGCCGCGGGGACCGCCTCAGGGAGCAGCGTGACCACACGTGGGAGTGCCGCCGAGGGGTTGATCGGGCGCGACCTGGAGCTGGACGCCCTCCAAGACTTCGTCGCTTCTTCCACTCGGTCGGGCGGTGCCCTGTTGGTCACCGGCGAGGCTGGCTCCGGCAAGTCGGCGCTGCTGCAGCATGCGGCATACGTCGTCGCGGCGCAGTCGGACAGCCGCGTTCTGCGCGTGTCCGGTGTGGAGTTCGAGGCGGACCTCAGCTATGCCGGGTTGAACCAGCTCCTGCTGCCCGTGTTCGACGACCTGCAGCACCTGCCCGACCGCGAGGCTGGCGCTCTGCGTGCTGCACTCGGCCTGGAGTCCGGGCGTGCTCCCGAGCTGCTGCACCTCACCACGGCGCTCCTCACGTTCCTCCGTGAGCTGAGACGACGAGGCCCGTTGCTGCTGGTGGCGGACGACGTGCATTGGCTCGACCACAGCAGCGCGCAGCTGCTCAGCCTGGTCTGCCGTCGCCTGGACGGTTCGGGCGTGGCTGTCGTACTCGCCCATCGATCCGGACACACCACGTTCTTCGACCGAACGGACGTGCCGACGCTGGCGCTACCCCCTTTGCCGGACCTCGACGCGCACGCGCTGCTGCGAGCCCACCACCCTCGACTTCATCCCTCGGTACGGCAGCGGATCGTCGCGGATGCGCGCGGCAACCCCTTGGCGCTCATCGAGCTCCCCCGGGGGCTGAGCGCCGACCAGGAGACGGCAGCCGCCGCCCTACCGGCGACGCTGCCCCTCAGCGAGCGGCTGCGCCAGCACCTCTCCGCTCGCGTCTCGGCGCTGCCGGAGCCCAGCAGGCTGCTTCTGCTGCTGGCTGCGCTGCACTATGGCGACGGCGACGAGCTCATGCAGATCGTCGCGGCGTCGTCCGCCGACCTCGGCCCGGCGGAGACCGCTGGGCTGGTCGTCGTGGACACGGCCAGGCGCCGGCTGCACTTCACGCACCCGCTGGTGCGGGCGGCCGTCGTCGACGTCGCCTCGCCGCCGCAGCGCCGCAGTGCGCACCGCCGGCTCTCGCAGCTGACCACCAACCCGCAGGTCCGTGCCCTCCACCTCGCGGACGCGGCGCTCGGCACCGACGACGACGTGGCCGCCCTCCTTGATGACGTGGCCGAAGCCACCCTGGCCCGCGGAGACGCGGGCCGGGCCGTCGCGGTGCTCCTGCGGGCGGCCGACCTCACGGCCACACCCGCCGACCGAGCACGCCGGCTGGCAGCAGCTGCCTACCTCGGGGCCAACGTCACGGGAACCCTGAGCGGCGCCACCGCCCTCCTGGCGCGGGCGCGCTCGGCCGACCCGGACGCGACCACGACGCTGCAGGTCGCGACCGCCGCCGCCGCACACCTGCTCAACAGTGATGCGGGCGTCGACACGGCCCACCAGATGCTCGTTCGAGCGCTCGCTGCCGACGTCCCTGACGGCCTGAGACCGCAGGTGGTCCAGGAGGCAGTGCACACGTTGATGCTGGTCTGTGCCTTCGGTGGTCGGGTCGAGCTGTGGAGAGGGTTCGAGGAGGCGGTCGCCCGCTGGTCGAGCTGGCTGTCGCCCGCCTTGCGCCTCGCGGCCGTCACCTTCGCCGATCCGGCTCGCGCGAGCGGCTCCGAGCTGGCCGACCTCGACCAGCTGACGGCCTCCGTCGCTGACACGACGGACGTGGTGCAGGTGCTCGAGGTCGCCATCGCTGGGCAGTACGTCGACCGCGAGCCCGCAGCCGCTCTGGATCGCGTGGTGGCCGCGGGCCGGTCCGGCGGGCCGGTG
This sequence comes from Angustibacter sp. Root456, assembly GCF_001426435.1. Taxonomy (NCBI): domain Bacteria; kingdom Bacillati; phylum Actinomycetota; class Actinomycetes; order Kineosporiales; family Kineosporiaceae; genus Angustibacter; species Angustibacter sp. Root456. Next base: position 26,005 of record NZ_LMER01000017.1, read on the forward strand.
GCACTGGCGGCGCAGGCACTGATAATGCGCGCGATGACGGCCGTGCACGAGGGGCGCTGGGACGACGCCACCACGCTGGCTGACGAGGGCATATCCCTGTGCCGCGAGCACGGGTACCGCTTGCTGGAGTGGGGTCTGCTCAACCCGAAGATGCTGGTGGCGGCGGCCCGCGGTGACGAGGCTTACCTGGCTGGTGTGCGTGACCGCCTGCACCAGTGGGCCGTCCCGCGGCAGATGCTCGCCGCACGGACCTTCACCGCGAACGTCGAGGGTCTGGCGGCGTTGAGCGAGGGCCGGTACGGCGAGGCGTACGCGGCCTATCGCTCCATCTGCGAGCCCGGTCAGCTCGCACCGTTCGCGCAGGTGCTCGTGTGGAACGCGCTCGACGTGGTCGAGGCCGCGATCTGCAGCGGCCACCCCGAGCAGGCACGGCGGCACGCTGACGTGGCGACGACGACACTGGCCGCGATCTCACCGCGGATGGGGTTCCAGGCTGCGGCGGCCGACGCGTTCGTCGCGCCGGTCAGGGACTACGCCCCCTTGTTCGACCGGGTGGTTGGTGACCCGCAGGCGCACCGCTGGCCGTTCCAGCTGGCTCGTGTGGAGCTGACCTACGGTGAGCGGCTGCGGCGCGACCGTGCCATGCGCCGCGCGCGGCCGCACCTCGAGCGGGCCCTCGAGCTCTTCACCGGGCTTCGCGCCGAGCCCTGGGTCGCCCGTACCGAGGCGGTGCTGCGGGCGACTGGCCGCACCAGGTCACAGGCGCACGACGACGGTCGCCCGCGGCTCACTCCCCAGGAGCTGCAGGTCGCCCAGCTGGCCGCGACCGGCCTGAGCAACCGGGACATCGCCGAGCGGCTCTTCCTGTCGCCGCGCACGGTGGGCGCCCACCTGTACCAGGCGTTTCCCAAGCTGGGGGTGACCTCTCGGGCCGGCCTTCGCGACGCGTTGTCCGAGTTCTCCGACTAGGAACTTGTCGACCGCAGTGCGGTCGATCGACTGATGCTCGGTGGCCCTACCGGGTCGAAGACTGGCTCCAACGCCCGCCCACGAGCTGAGGAGCCCGACATGACCAAGCTGACCGTCGGCCAGGAGAACGGCCACGACATCCAGATCCACTTCGAGGACCACGGCATCGGCCAACCGGTGGTGCTCATCCACGGCTTCCCGCTCGACGGGCGATCGTGGGACAAGCAGGAGCGGGTGCTGCTGGAGGCCGGCTACCGCGTCATCTCCTACGACCGCCGCGGTTTCGGCGAGTCCAGCCGCACCACCATCGGCTTCGACTACGACACCTTCGCCGACGACCTGCACGCCCTGCTCGAGCACCTGGACCTTCGTGACGTCGTCCTCGTCGGCTTCTCGATGGGTAGCGGTGAGGTCGTGCGCTACCTCGGCCGTCACGGGTCCGCCCGCATCAGCAAGGCGGCGCTGATGGCCAGCGTCCCGCCGTACCTGCTCAAGGCGGACGACAACCCCGAGGGCGTCGACCGCGAGGTGTTCGAGGGCATCAAGGCCGCGATCGTCGCCGACCGCCCCGCCTACTTCAAGAACTTCCTGGACGACTTCTTCAACGTCGACGTCCTCGGCGGCACCCGGATCAGCGAGCCGGCCTGGCAGGCCGCCTTCGCCATGGCGCTGCAGGCCGGCCCGCACGCCGTCCACGCCTGCGTCGACACCTGGCTCACCGACTTCCGCCCCGACCTCGCCAAGGTCGACGTGCCGATGCTGCTCGTGCACGGCGACGCCGACCGCATCCTGCCCTACGCATCGACCGCGGCGCGGCTGCCCGCGCTCGTGCCCGGGATCACCTTCGTCACGGTCAAGGACGGCCCGCACAACATCGCCTGGACGCACCCCGAGATCGTCAACCCCGCCCTGCTCGACTTCCTCAAGTCCTGAAACCGCTGCGACAGAACCGAAGGACACCACCATGGCCACTTCCATCCCCACCGTCATGAGGGCGCAGCTGCTCACCGCCGTCGAAGAGCCGCTGCACCTCGCCGAGCTGTCCGTGCCTACGCCCCGTCACCGCGAGGTACTGGTGCGGATCGCCGCAGCAGGACTGAACCCGCTGGACACCAAGATCGCCGCCGGCGAGGCGGCGCACGCAAAGGTCACACCACCGGCCGTTCTCGGCCTCGACGCCGCGGGCGTCGTCGTCGCGACCGGCTCGGGGGTGGAGGGCTTCCGGCCCGGTGACGAGGTCTACGGGATGATCGGCGGGGTCGGCGGGGTGCAGGGCAGCCTCGCCGAGTACGCCGCCGTCGACGTCGCGTTGCTGGCCCACAAACCGGCGCGATGGTCGATGGAGGAGGCGGCCGCTCTGCCGCTGTCGGTCATCACCGCGTGGGAAGGACTCGTCGACCGGGCTGGCGTCGGCCCGGGTCACGACGTACTGGTCCACGGTGGCGCCGGCGGCGTAGGTCACGTCGCGGTGCAGGTGGCACTGGCTGCCGGCGCCCGCGTCTGGGCCACGGGAGCCGCGGGGCAGGCCGACGTGCTGCGCGGCCTCGGCGCCGTCCCGATCGACTACGAGACGACGCCGGTCGAGAAGTACGTCGCCGAGCACACGGGCGGCGAGGGCTTCGACATCGTCTACGACACCGTCGGCGGCAGCAACCTCGACCGATCGTTCCTGGCGGTCAAGCGCTACACCGGCCACGTGGTGAGCAGCCTCGGCTGGGGCAGCCACAGCCTGGCTCCCCTGTCGTTCCGCGGCGCCTCGTACTCGGGGGTCTTCACCCTGCTCCCCCTGATCACCGGCGAGCAGCGGGCCGCCCACGGTCGGATTCTCGCCTCCGCTGCGACACTGGGCGCGGAGGGTCAGCTGCGCCCGATCGTCGCGCAGACCTTCTCGTTCGCCGAGGCCGAGCAGGCACTGCGACAGGTGGCGCGCGGCGTTCCGGCCGGCAAGGTCGTCGTCCAGATCGCGTAGGCGACCGCCATGTCCTTCCAGAGGCGCATACCGCCCAACGCCTTCGGGATGGCCTTCGGGCTCATCGGGCTGTCGGGCTGCTGGCTGACCGCCGCCACCGCAGCGCTGGTGCCGCACTGGGCCGGCACCGGCCTGCTCGCGCTCACCGCCGTGGTGTGGCTTGCGCTGCTGGTGGCCTATTGCGCACAGCCCGGGGGCACCCGCACCATCGGTGCCGACCTGGTGCACCCGGTGCTCGCGCCGTTCGTCACTCTGATGGCCATCACCCCGATGCGGTTGGCCGCCCTGGGCCTGCGTCCGTACGCACCCAGCGCCGGCCGGGTGGTCGTCGACGCACTCGTCGTGGTGCTCGTGCTGCACGGGTGCTGGTTCACCGGGCAGCTCATCTACGGCGACTACCCGCTGCACCAGATCCACCCGGGGTACTTCCTGCCCACCGTGGCCGGCGGACTGCTCGCCGCGACGAGCGCCGCCGAGGTCGGCCAGCGCGGGCTCGGACTCGCGCTGTTCGGCTACGGCGTCCTGTGCTGGATCATCCTCGGGTCGATCATCCTGGGACGCCTCATCACCGGGCCGCCACTGCCCCAGGCGCTGCAGCCGACCCTCGCCATCGAGGTGGCGCCCGCAGCTGTCGCCACGACGGCGTGGCTCAGCCTCCATGACGGCCGGATCGACGTCGTGACGCAGCTGCTCGCGGGCTACGGCGTCCTCATGGTGCTGGCCCAGCTGCGGCTGGTGCCGCTGTTTCGACGACTGCCGTTCCAGCTGGGGTTCTGGTCGTTCACGTTCTCTTGGGCCGCCGTCGCTATCGCGGCTCAGCAGTGGCTTCAGGGCACCCGGCCGCCTGGCTACGTGGCGTGGGAGTGGCTCGCTCTGGTCTCGGCGACGGTCCTGATCGGGGGCATCGGCATCCGCACCGTGGTCGCGCTCGTTCGCAAGCAGCTCTTCGCCACACCCCAGCACCTCCCCCATCCCGACGAGAAGGACCAACCATGGACCGCATCAACACTCCCTTCGGCTTCAGCTCGAGCACTGCCGACGTCACCGCCGGCATCGACCTGACCGGTAAGCGCGTCGTGGTCACCGGAGCCGCCTCCGGCATCGGCATCGAGACCACCCGAGCCTTCGCCGCACTCGGCGCCCAGACCACGATGGCAGTGCGCAACGTCGACGCCGGCAGGAGGGCCGCTGCCCAGATCACCGCGTCCACCGGCAACCCTGACGTGCACGTGGAGCCGCTGGACCTCGCCGACCTGCGCACCGTCGCTGCCTTCGCCAACCGCTGGGAGGGCGTCCTGGACATCCTCGTGAACAACGCCGGAGTGATGGCCCTGCCCGACCTGCAACGGACCCCTGAGGGCAGAGAGATGCAGTTCGCCGTCAACTACCTCGGGCACTTCGCGCTCACCCTCGGCCTCCACGGCGCCCTCGCGCGGGCCGACGAAGCCCGCATCATCTCGGTCAGCTCCAGCGGACACCTCTTCTCGCCCGTGCTCTTCGATGACCCGGACTTCCGCTTCACGCCCTACGACCCCATCGTGGCCTACGGGCAGTCGAAGACCGCCTGCACGCTGTTCGCGGTGGGGGCGACCGCCCGATGGGTCGACGAGGGCATCACCTCGAATGCCGTGATGCCGCGGGCGATTCCCACGAACCTCCAGCGGCACACCGGCGGCCTGCGCGCCCCAGTTGAGCGACGCAAGTCGCCCGCTCAGGGGGCGTCCACCACGCTGCTCGCCGCCACCTCCCCCCAGCTCAAGGGCATCGGAGGCCGCTACCTGGAGGACAACAACGAGGCCGCCGTCGTCGACCACCGAAGCCCCGACCTGACCGGCGTCGCCCCCTACGCCCTGGACCCCCAGGGCGCCGAACGGCTCTGGGACCTGTCCCTGCAGCTCCTCGCCTGATCGGCGGCACACGTGCACGCCCATCGCTCGACCGGTCCACGGTCGCTGGAAGGACGTCTGACATGAACACCGACAAACGAACGCTCGGATGGATCGGTCCCGGTGACCAAGGTGCCCCGATGGCCCGCGCGTGAGCGAGGCGGGGATCGAGCTGCACGTCTGGGTTCGGCGCGACGCTTCGCTGACAGCCCTCGCCGGCGTCCCGTTCGTCGTCCACGACGAGCTCGCAGGCTTGGCGAGGGCGACCAACGCAGTCCCCCTGTGCCTTCGCGAGGACTCCGACATCACCGACGTGGCACTGAACGGCGGACTCCTGGCGGCCATGTCGCCTGGATCCATCCTGGTCAACCACGGCACCGGCCTTCCCGACTACGCCGTGTCGCTGGCCGCTCGGGCCGCCGACCACGCGGTGACGGCGCTGGACGCGCCGGTGAGCGGCGGTCATCTCGGTGCAGTGGCCAAGACACTGACCACGATCGTGGGCGGCGACAACGGCGCGCTGGAGAGAATGCGGCCGATCTTCCAGACGTTCTCGACGAAGGTCGCCCACGTGGGCGGCCCCGGCACCGGCCAGACCGCGAAGCTCATCAACAACGCGCTGCTGATGATGAACCAACAGAACGTGCAGCTCGATCTTCGCCTGGCTCAGCGGATGGAGCTCGACATCCCGCAGGTCATCGACCTGCCGCTGTCCAGCACCGCGTCGAGCTTCGCGCTGGGGCGTTGGGCGGGGCGGTGACCGTTTGGGCGCCTCGCCGAGCGCGGGCGCTGATGCCGAGATGCTGATGCGCCGAAGCGACAACGCCCCGGTTCCGGCCACGGACATACCGTGACCGAACCCGGGACATTACTGATCGCTAGCAGGACATTGCTGAACGACTGAGCAGGGACATTCCCTGGTCGTTCACATCAGCTGTCGACGGTCATCCAATGTCCGTCCAACGGTCACGGAATCTCCGCGGGGGGGCCACCAAGGCTGACAGCCCCCTGGGCTCAGCATTACCGACGGCAACGTGCGAGTCACCGATGTCGGTCTCGCCGAGGTGCCTCCCAGTGGGCGGGCCCGGGAGAACGACCGCGCTGAGGGAACTGTTCCGGCGGCGTCACCTCCCACGTGAGCGAGCCGCCGAGCACCGCTCGCGTCGGAGTGGCAAATCGCGCGTCGAGAACTGCGTGCAAGGACGTCGAGAGCAGCGCCATCGCCCCGTCTTCCGGATCCCGACCGGGCCAGAGGTACTCCACGTCAGCCGCTGCGCCTGACAACGCGCCTTCGAGAACCGCGCCGTCGGCAGCGACGCTGACCACGCCGTCGGGCCACCGGTCGTGGACACAGTGGACTTCATCGAGGTCTTCCGCGACGGACGTGACCGTGAGGCCGGCTCGTCTGCAGATTTCGGCTAGCTTCTGCATGGTTACGCGCATTGTGTGCCCGTCGGCCATGCCGTGATGATGTTCTTTGTCACGCGCCCCACAATCACGTTGGGAAAGTAGTGGTCCACGACCTGGTGTGTCCCGGCTTCCGCGGCGTCCGGATTTCTGGATTCTGGTGCCTGACACCAGGAGGCCAAGTTGGGAAGACGGGGTTACCCGCCGGAGTTTCGTCGCAAGGTCCTCGACCTTCTCGAGGAGGGTCGCAGCGTCGCCCAGGTCGCACACGACCTCGACATCAGCGAACAGTCGATCTACACCTGGCGCCGCCAGGACCGCATCGATAAGGGACTCGTCCCTGGTCTGACGACCAAGGAGAAGTCCGAGCTGACCACGGCGAAGAAGCGGATCGCCGAGCTCGAGACCGAGTTGAAGGCAGCCCGCCGTGCAGTCGAGCTGCTGCGGGAGGAGGCGGACCCAAAAGGCGGTTCTCGGCGGTCGAGGTGATGGTCGCCGAGAAGATCCCTGCCCAGGTCGCCTGCCGCGTGCTCGCCGTGTCGGAGTCCGGCTACTACGAGCGCATCAAGCGAGCACCCTCGCAGCGGGCGGTCCGGCACGCCTGGCTGACCGACCTGATCACCCAGATCCACCTCGAATCGCGCGGCATCTACGGCGGCCGACGCGTCCATGCCGAGCTCACCCTCGGCCGCGGGGTCGCAGTCGGGCACGGTCAGGTCGAACTGTTGATGCAGCGAGCCGGCCTGCGCGGCGTCACTGGCCGGCCGAAGTGGAAGCGGACCAAGCCGGACAATATCGCCACCGACCGGGTCAACCGGGCCTTCGGCAGAAACGGCCCGAACCAGCTCTGGGTCACCGACATCACCGAGCACCCCACGCGGGAGGGAAAGGTGTACTGCTGCGTCGTCCTCGACACCTACTCGCGACGCGTCGTGGGATGGTCGATCGACGCCTCTCCGACCGCGGCGTTGGTGACGAACGCGCTCGGGATGGCGATCGACAGCCGGCTCGGGAAGACGACCGAAGCCGGGACCGTGATCCACTCCGATCAGGGCGTCCAGTTCGCGTCCTGGGCCTTCACCGATCGCGCGAAGGCGTCCGGGCTGGTGCCGTCGATGGGCAGTGTCGGGGACTGCTACGACAACTCGATGATCGAGTCGTTCTGGTCCCGCATGCAGGTCGAGCTGCTCGACCGGAAGAGGTGGAAGACCCGGGTCGAGCTGGCCAACGCGATGTATGACTACCTCGAGATCTGGCACAACCGACGTCGGCGTCACAGCCAACTCGGGTGGCTCACGCCGATAGAGTTCGAACGCATCAACACCATCACGGTGGCATGAGAATCCAAGAATCACGACTCCGTGGAACCCGGGGCAGACCAGAGCCTCCACTGAACCCGGGGCGGTTCACTTCGTGCTGCCGCGGACCGGTTGGTCCGCACTTGTTAGTCGATCACAACCCTCCGACAGGCTGCCGGTCTGGCCGTCAAGCACACCGGCCCGGCCCCATGGGGGCCGGGCCGGCGGTCGTGCAGTCACTTGCGACGTACTCGGTCGGCGCGTGCCACGGACATTCCGTTGACCGGATCCGCGACATTGCTGACCGCTGGCTGGACATTGCTGAACGACTGACCAGGGACATTCCCTGGTCGTTCACATCAGCTGCAGCCGCTGGTGCTGCCGCACCCCTCGCACACGTAGCAGGAGCCGGCGGGACGCATCTTCGTACCGCAGGTCATGCACATCGGCGCGTCGGCCGCCTTGCCCTGGAACTTCTCCAGCAGCTCGGCCGAGGAGTGGACGCCGGAGTCGACGGCCTTGGCAGCCGCAGCCCCGCTGCCGGTCTTGTCCGACACCTCAGCCGGCTTCGTGGTCGGCTTCATCGACACCGACTGCGAGAGCGCCTCGATCTCGTTCTCGGCCTCCTCGTCGTCGGCCGAGCCGGCGTCGTCCACCGGCGCGTACGAGCCGGTCTCGAGCTCGCGAGCCCGCTCCTCCGCGGTGTGGATCCCCATGAACGACCGGGTGTCGAAGTCGAGGTAGTCCAGCGCCAGGCGGCGGAAGACGTAGTCCATGATCGACTGCGCCATGCGGATGTCCGGGTCGTCGGTGAGACCGGCCGGCTCGAATCGCAGGTTGGTGAACTTCTCGACGAAGGTCTCCAACGGGACCCCGTACTGCAGGCCGATCGAGACGGCGATCGAGAACGCGTCCATGACACCGGCGAGGGTGGAGCCCTGCTTGCCGAACTTCAGGAACAGCTCACCGAGGCCGTCGTCCGGGTAGGAGCCGGCGGTGAGGTAGCCCTCGGCCCCGCCGACCGCGAACGAGATCGTCTGCGACGGACGGCGCTTCGGCAGGCGCTTGCGCACCGGGCGGTACTCGACCACCTTCTCGACCGTAGCCTCCGCCGAACCGTCGTGCGCCTTGTCGGCACCCTTGGCCTTGGCGTCCGACAGCGGCTGGCCGACCTTGCAGTTGTCGCGATAGACGGCCAGAGCCTTCAGGCCCAGCTTCCACCCCTGCAGGTAGACGTCCTCGATCTCCTCGACCGTGGCCGTCTGCGGCAGGTTGACCGTCTTGCTGATCGCGCCGGACAGGAACGGCTGCACCGCCGCCATCATGCGCACGTGGCCCATCGGGGCGATGGCTCGCGCACCCATGGCGCAGTCGAACACCTCGTAGTGCTCGGGCTTCAGACCCGGCGCGTCGATGACGTGGCCGTGCTCGGCGATGTACTCGACGATCGCCTCGACGGTCTCCTCGGTGTAGCCGATCTTGCGCAGGGCCCGCGGGATCGTGAGGTTGACGATCTGCATCGAGCCGCCACCGACGAGCTTCTTGAACTTCACCAGCGAGAAGTCGGGCTCGATGCCGGTGGTGTCGCAGTCCATCATGAAACCGATGGTGCCGGTGGGGGCGAGCACCGACGCCTGCGCGTTGCGGTAGCCGTTCTTCTCCCCCAGCTTCACGACGTCGTCCCACGCCTTGGTGGCCAGCCGCTGCACGTCCTTGTCCATGGTGTGCATGGTGCGGATCGCGTCGTTGGCCGCAGCGTGCTTGCGCATGACCCGCTGGTGGGCGTCGGCGTTGCGGGCGTAGCCCTCGTACGCGCCGACGACCGCAGCCATCTCGGCCGAGCGCTTGTAGGCGGTGCCGGTCATGAGCGAGGTGATGGACGCCGCCAGCGCGCGGCCGCCGTCGCTGTCGTACGCCAGGCCCGAGGCCATGAGCAGCGCACCCAGGTTGGCGTAGCCGATGCCCAGCTGGCGGTACTTGCGGGTGGTGTCACCGATCGGCTCGGTCGGGAAGTCCGCGAAGCAGATCGAGATGTCCATCGCGGTGATGACCAGCTCGACGACCTTGGCGAACGTCGCACCGTCGAACGATCCGTCGTCCTGCAGGAACTTCAACAGGTTCAGGCTCGCGAGGTTGCACGAGGAGTTGTCGAGGCTCATGTACTCCGAGCACGGGTTGGACGCGGTGATCCGGCCCGTCTCGGGGTTGGTGTGCCAGTCGTTGATGGTGTCGTCGTACTGCAGACCTGGGTCGGCGCACGCCCACGCGGCCTGGGCGATCTTGCCGAACAGCTCGGCGGCGTCGACCTCCTCGATGACCTCGCCGGTGGTGCGGGCCTTGAGCCCGAACTTCCCCTTGGCCTCGACGGCGCGCATGAACTCGTCGCTGACGCGCACCGAGTTGTTGGCGTTCTGGTACTGCACGCTCGTGATGTCGTGGCCGCCGAGGTCCATGTCGAAGCCGGCGTCGCGCAGGACGCGGATCTTGTCCTCCTCGCGCGCCTTGGTCTCGACGAACTCCTCGATGTCCGGGTGGTCGACGTCGAGCACGACCATCTTCGCCGCGCGCCGCGTGGCGCCACCGGACTTGATGGTGCCGGCGCTGGCGTCAGCGCCGCGCATGAACGAGACGGGGCCGGACGCCGTGCCGCCGGACGAGCGGAGCAGCTCCTTGCTGGAGCGGATGCGCGAGAGGTTGAGGCCCGCGCCGGAGCCGCCCTTGAAGATCAACCCCTCCTCGCGGTACCAGTTCAGGATCGAGTCCATCGAGTCGTCGACGGACAGGATGAAGCAGGCGCTGACCTGCTGCGGCGAGCTGGTGCCGACGTTGAACCACACGGGCGAGTTGAAGCTGAAGACCTGGTGCAGCAGGGCCCAGGTGAGCTCGTGCTCGAAGACCTCGGCGTCCTCGTCGGCGCTGAAGTAGCCGTGCTCCTTGCCCGCCTTGACGTAGGTGAGCACCACGCGGTCGATCAGCTGGCGCAGGCTCTGCTCGCGCTGCTCGGTGCCGACGGCGCCACGGAAGTACTTGGTCGTGACGATGGTCGAGGCGTTGACCGACCAGAAGTCGGGGAACTCCACACCGCGCTGCTCGAAGATCGTCTCGCCGGTCTTCCAGTTCTGCTGGACGACGTCGCGTCGCTCCCACGTCACCTCGTCGTACGGGTGCACGCCAGGGGTCGTGAAGATGCGCTCGACGCGCACACCCTTGCCGCTCTTGCCCGGACGGCGCGCGCCTGCGCGTGCACCGCTCGTGGTCTCTGTCATCTCGTCGTCCCCTCGCCTTAAGTGGTTCAACGCACCCGTCGTCGGCCGTATTGCCTGCGGTGCTGCTGCTGTGACTGCTGTGACTGCTGTGACTGTCGTGACTCGTGTGGTGCTGTTCGGGGCGAGTCCCCCCGAGGAAGTCAGTGGTGACCGCTGGTGGCGTCGGCTTCCCCTCCGCCGCCACCAGCGGTGACTAGGGAGCGCCGCCGGCGTCGTGAGCGGCCGGCTCCACGCCGGTCGGCTCGCGCTCGGCGCGCAGCAGGGTGATCGCGGCTTCGAAGTCCTCGAGCGACTCGAAGGCCTGGTAGACGCTCGCGAAGCGCAGGTAGGCGACCTCGTCGAGCTCGCGCAGCGGCCCGAGGATGGCCAGACCGACCTCGTGCGCCTCGATCTCCGCGCAGCCGGTGGCCCGGACCGACTCCTCGACTCGCTGGGCGATCAGGGCCAGGTCGTCCTCGCCGACGGGGCGGCCCTGGCAGGCCTTGCGGACGCCGGACAGCACCTTCGCGCGGCTGAAGGGCTCGGTGACGCCGGAGCGCTTCACTACCGACAGGCTCGCCGTCTCGACGGTCGTGAACCGTCGCCCGCAGTCGGGGCACTGGCGCCGGCGACGGATGGAGGCGCCGTCGTCCGTGGCGCGAGAGTCGACGACGCGCGAGTCGGTGTGCCGACAGAACGGACAGTGCACCTCGCCCCTCCCTTCACGCGTTGCACCGACGGCCCTCGAAGACCTCCGAGAGGTGATCCCGCCGCTCCGTGTGGATGGAGCTGTGGACTGCCTGGGGAGAACCTGTGGGTTGACGACCACAATCTGTGGACGAGTCACATCGGTGTAACTACTAGATGTTGGGGTGAACGCTAGGCCGTGACCGACCGACTACGCAAGCAGGTTGGGCGTGTTGCGCGGCGTGTCGGCCGAACAATCCACGTCGCCGTGCTCAGTGACCCAGATCACGGACGTGAGCCAGGCGGTCGCGGGCCGGCTCAGCGCGCCGGCTCAGCGCGCCGGGACGGCGATGCGGTCGCCAGCGCGGACCCCAGAGGTGTCGCGGGCGTTGAGCTCGAGAATGCGAGCGACGGTGTCGCGACGGTCCTCGCTCGGCGCCACCTCTCCCGCGATCGACCACAGCGTGTCGCCCGGAGCGACGGTGACGTAACGGACCGGGACGCGCTGGGCGTCGGTGCCCGCTCCCGCGACGCCGCCGGCGAACAGCGACACCGCGACGCCCGCGGTGGCGAGCAGCCCGGTGACAACCAGGCGCCCCCGCCGGGTGAGTCGCAGCGGCGCGCCCTGGCGACGGGCACGGCCAGCGCGGGTGTCGGGAACAGCCACCACCGCGGTGCGCGCAGGGCGACGACGCGGGTTGCTGACGGGGGCAGAGAAGGTGATCGCGGTCATGGGGGCCTCCGGGGGAAGAGGATCGAACGTCTGTTCGATCGAACGCCTGTACGAGTTCTAGCACCCAGTGCCGACACCTGTCGAGTCGGAATCGAACGGACGTTCGAAGTGGGCTGTTCCTCGTGCTCAACCCCATGCCACCAGAGACCACCGACAGTCCGGGCCCGGCTCACGCGCGGGCGACACGTTCGAACAGGTGTTTGAACACCGGGGCCTGCTGGCCCTAGGGTCAGGGGACGAACGGGCCGCGGGCGCCCGGATGCGACCTGGAGGGGCGATGGCCAAGGCGGGACGACCGGCCGACGTGCACGAGCTGCCGGAGCGCGACACCGGTGACGGCCTCACCGCCCGCCAGCGGCGGGTGCTCGAGACGATCCGCGACAGCGTCGAGCGCCGCGGGTACCCCCCGAGCATGCGCGAGATCGGGGAGGCGGCTGGCCTGGCCAGCCCGAGCAGCGTGTCGCACCAGCTCGCCGCGCTCGAGCGCAAGGGATACCTGCGGCGTGACCCACACCGGCCTCGGGCCATCGAGGTCATGTCGCCCGACGCGCCGCCGGTGACGACGAGCGCGCCCCAGGCCGTGCCGGACGCTCAGGACGTCGACGTCACGGGGTCAGGCGACGAGCGACCCACCCCGTCGTACGTGCCGGTGGTGGGCCGGATCGCGGCCGGTGGCCCGATCCTCGCCGAGGAGGCGGTGGAGGAGGTCTTCCCGCTCCCCCGTCAGCTCGTCGGCGAGGGGCAGCTGTTCCTGCTGAAGGTCGTCGGGGACTCCATGGTCGACGCCGCGATCTGCGACGGCGACTGGGTGGTCGTGCGCCAGCAGCCGACGGCAGACAACGGTGACATCGTGGCGGCCCTGCTCGACGGCGAAGCCACGGTCAAGACGTTCAAGCGGCGTGACGGGCACGTCTGGCTCATGCCGCACAACCCCGCCTACGAGCCGATTCCCGGCGACGAGGCGACAGTGCTCGGGCGGGTGCAGGCGGTGCTGCGTCGCGTCTAGGCCTCGCTGAACTCGGTGGCCGCTCGCTGCTGCACCGCTCGCTCCTGCACCAGCACCCGCTGGATGCCGTGCCGCTGCATGGCTTCCAGCACCACAGGCGACGGTGCCACCACCGTGACGCTCGCCGGCTGCGCCGCGCGGCGCAGCTCGAGCAGCAGCCACACGCCGGCCAGCTCGAAGCCGGTGACGTTCTGTGCGAGCACGCGCACGGGCAGACCCGTGGTGTCGGCTCGGTTCGTGACGAGATCGTCGACGAGCTCGCGGATCTCCGGCTGCAGCCGTGAGTCGATGCAGCCGTGCAGCACGACCAGCACGTGGGCGTCCGTGTCGACGAGCAGGGACACCGATCCGGCGTGCGTCGCCGGTGGGACCAGCGGGGCGCTCAGATGAGTCGCTCGAGGCATGAGTCAGGGCCTTCCAGTCGCGGCCCCCGAGGGCTGCCCACGGGTCGCCGTCCCCTGACAGGGTCGGTGCCGTGGTGGCAGGCCCGCCGCGTCTCTGGACGAGTCACCACGAACCGTAGCAAGCCGAGCAGCGTTCTCCAAGATCGTGAATCACTTCAGGGCGTGCGCCCGGCCACGCGCCGGCGCCCGAGCAGCGTGCGGTGGGCCGAACCGCGCAACGCCGCGGCGGCGACGCGCGGGTCCGCGACCTGCTCGTGAGGAGGGCGCACCGGCGCGTCGATCCGCACCAGCGCGGGCGCGTGCTTGCGCACCGCGTGGTCGGCCACGAGGTAGCCGTGCCGCTCGAGCACCTGCTGCTCACCGGGTGAGAACGCGTCGAGGTCGGTGCGCACGCGGGCGATGAGCTCCACGACCTCGAACGGGTAGCCAACGGCGTCGACCAGGCCGTCGAGGTCGGCGACGACGTCGTCGATCCCCCACGTGCAGCCGGCCAGGACGTCGCGGGCGTACGCGGCGTGCAGCCAGCGCAGTCGGGTGTTGCTGCCCGAGCGCCCGAGGATCTCGAGCGAGCGCGCGAGCCGGCCCACCACGGTGCGTTGGGTCGTGGCGCGGAACACTCCACCGCCGTCGCTGACGAGGACGTCGTGGTGCGACTTCCAGACCGGCTCCAACCCGAGGTTGTCGTAGACGCCGCCGTCGACGAGCTGCAGCCGACGCAGCAAGCGGCGATGCTGCTCGGCTGTCTCGAGCTCGCGGTAGCCACCGGACAACCGCTGCGTGAGCTCGCGGGCCACCCGGCGAGGCGCGAAGAACGGCGGCTCCGCGCAGGACGTCGCGCACGCGTCGCCGAGCCGCCACCGCGAGCTGGGCGCGGCGTAGCCGGCGCGGTACGAGCCGACGCGAGCGGGCGCGTCACCCCAGGCCGTCTGCTCGATCCAGTCGACCCCGAACACCAGGTCCGTGGCGCTGACGACGACCCGCGGGCCGGCCCGTCGAGGCGCGGCGAGCGGCTGGTCGAACGGCGTCTGCTGCGCGAGCTGACGCGCGAGCTCCTCGACGGCGGCGTCCGGATCGAACCACCGCCACGGCAGCAGGCGGGACAGCAGCGCCGGTGTGCGGATGTTGCGCGCGGTCAGCGCACGCAGGCCCGCGGCGACGTGCTCATCGAAACCACCGACCCGACCGTCGTCGCGGTTCCAGTCCAGTGCCGGGTGCGCCAGCATCGCCGCAGCCAGCGAGCCGCCCGACACGCCGCTCACCGTGCGCACGTGCGCCAGAACGCCCAGCTCGTCGAGACGGCGCAACGCCCCCAGGTGCACCAGGGCCGCGCGGTACCCACCGCCAGACAGGCACAGGCCGGTGCCGGTGCGGGCGCGCGGGGTCGCCGTGGCCTCGCGGAAGCTTGAGTCGCGCACCACCGGCAGCGCGTCGTCCGGCGACGCGGCGGTGAGCAGGTCGGACGGGTCACGCACTTCGGTCATGAGCTCACCGTGCCAGCCACCACCGTCAGCACGGCCGATCCGCAGGCGCGTCGGTACGGTGAGCCCGTGTCCGACCCGCGCACCGCCGTCCTGCACCTGTGGTACGTCCCGGCGCGGCGGGTCCCGGGAGCGCTGTTGCGCATGGCGACCACCCCGGCACGGCTGCGCCGCACGCCCCACCTGCGCTTCACCAAGGCGCTGGGCACGGGCAGCGGGCGGACCTTCACCGTGCGCGACGCCGACCCGCACCACTGGGCGCTGCTCACGGTCTGGGACGACGACCACGCCGCCGCCGCGTTCGCGGCCGCTGAGGCCGACCACCCGGCTCTGCGCTCCTGGCACCAGATCGCCGACGAGGAGCTGGTCGTGCGGCTGCGGCCGATCGCCTCGCGCGGCGAGTGGTCGCGACAGCGGCCCTTCGGTGACCCGACCCCGCAGAAGGTCACCGGGCCGGTCGCGAGCATCACCCGGGCCCGGATCACCGCACGCAAGGCGGTGACCTTCTGGCGCGCCGTGCCGCCGGTGTCTCACGACCTGCACCAGGTCGAGGGACTGCGCCTCGCACTCGGCATCGGCGAGGCCCCCGTGGGGCTGCAGGGCACCTTCTCGCTGTGGGACGACGCCGAGGCGCTGATGCGCTTCGCCCACCGCAGGGAACCGCACGTCGACGCGATCCGTCGAACCGCGCTGGAGGGCTGGTACGCCGAGGAGCTGTTCGCCCGCTTCGCGGTGCTCGACGTGCGCGGCACCTACCGCGGGCGCCCGCTCGACCAGCCCACCGGTTAGGCGCCGCACCCGCCCACCGACCACTGGGAGACGTCATGGGAGCCGAGCTGCTGCCGTGGGTGCTGACCTCCGGCTGGGCCAGCGGCATCAACGCCTACGCCGTCGTGCTGCTGATGGGCGCCTTCGGCCGCCTCGGCGTCGACGCCGTTCCCTCGGCGCTGCAACGCACCGACGTGATCGTGGTGGCGGCCGTGCTGTTCGTCGTCGAGCTGGTGGCCGACAAGGTGCCGTACGTCGACTCGGCCTGGGACGCCGTGCACACCGTGGTGCGTCCGGTGGTGGGTGCGGCGATCGCCGCGCTGCTGGCAGGCGACGCAGGGAGCCTGGAGCAGGCCGTCATGGCCGCGACCGGCGGTGGGTCCGCCCTCGCGAGCCACCTGGTCAAGGCCGGCCTGCGCGCTGCGGTCAACACCTCCCCCGAGCCGGCCAGCAACGTCGTGGTGAGCACCGGAGAGGACCTCACGGTGGCGGGTGTCGTCTCGTTGGCGGTGCTCAACCCGTGGGTCTCAGCCGTGCTGGCGATGACCCTGCTCGTCGTCGGCGCGGTGCTCGTGACGTTGCTCTGGCGGCGGATCCGGCGAGCACGGCGGCGCTGGCGGGGCTGGCGCCGTCGGCGGTGGGGCGACGCGCCGCGGACGCCCGCCACCTAGACTCCGGCAGCGTGACCGTCCGAGAGCGCACGCGAGCCCCCCGAGCCAGCCACGGCAGGCGGCGCGCCGGGCTGCACGCCGGGTCGGTGGCCCTGGCTGTCGCGACCGTGCTGGCGCAGATCGCCTACCCGCTCACCGAGGGCGAGCCGCTGCGCCTGCTCACCATCGCCACCGTGCTGCTCTTCGCAGCCGCCTCGGTGCTGCACGCCGTGGCGTCTCGCGGGCCTCGCTGGGGCCTCGGGCTGCTCGTCGTGGCCGGCGGCATCGGGTTGGCCGCCGAGTCGGTGGGAGTGCGCACGGGCCTGCCGTTCGGCGACTACTCCTACGCCGACACGCTCGGGCCGAAGCTGCTGGACGTCCCGGTGATCGTGCCGCTGGCCTGGGTGATGATGGCCTACCCGAGCCTGCTGCTGGGGCGCCGGCTCTCCCGTGCGGCGGCCCGGCGCGGCCGAACCCGCACGCCGTCCGGGTCGGTCACGGTGGCGACCGGTGCCCTCTGCCTGGCTGCCTGGGACCTGTTCCTCGACCCCCAGATGGTGGCGGCCGGCCACTGGGCCTGGCACGACCCGCACCCCGCGCTGCCGGGCGTCCCCGGCGTCCCGGTGAGCAACTACCTGGGCTGGCTGCTCGTCGCCTTCGTCATGGTCGCGGCACTGCACGTGCTGCTGCCCGCCCGTCCGCGAGCCTCGGAGGACGTGCCCGGAGCGCTGCTGGCCTGGACGTGGGCGGGCTCGGTGCTCGGCAACGCGGTGTTCTTCGACCGCCCGGCCGTCGCGGTCTGGGGTGGGGCGGCCATGGGCGTCGTCGTCGTGCCGTACCTCTACAGCTGGTGGGACGGCCGCCCGTGACCCCACCGGCCGCCGGCCCGCTGCACCGGGCCGCCCGCCGGCTGACCTGGGTGAGCTCGGCGGCGGCGGTGGCGCTCACCGCCCACTCGGTCTGGAACGCCCGCCAGCTGCGCCGGCCGCCGCGTCCCGCCGGCGCCCCGGCCGAGTGGGTCTCGGTGCTGCTGCCGGTGCGTGACGAGGCCCACCGCCTCGAACCCACGCTGCGGGCCCTGATGCGGGCGCTCGACGCCTGTGAGCACCGCGCCGAGCTCGTCGTGCTCGACGACGAGTCGACGGACGGCACCGCCGAGCTGGTCCGCGAGGTCTGCGGGCACGACGTGCGGGTGCGCCTGGTGACCGGCGAACCGACGCCCAAGGGGTGGCTCGGCAAGCCCTGGGCGTGCGCGCAGCTCGCGGCCCAGGCCAGTTCGCTCAGCTCCGTGCTCGTCTTCGTCGACGCCGACGTCGTCGTCGCGCCGGACGCGATCTGCGCCACGGTGGCGCAGCTGCGCGAGGCCGACCTCGACCTCGTGTGCCCCTACCCCCGGCAGGAGGCCCGCGGATGGGGTGAGCGGCTCGTGCAGCCGCTGCTGCAGTGGTCGTGGCTGACGACGCTCCCCCTGCGGCTGGCCGAGCGGTCGCCGCGCCCGTCGCTGGTGGCGGCGAACGGTCAGCTGCTGGGCGTCGACCGGGCCACCTACGACCGGGCCGGTGGCCACGCCGCGGTGCGGGCCGACGTCCTCGACGACGTCGCGCTGCTGCGTGCCGTCAAGGCCGCGGGCGGCCGCGGAGGCGTCACCGACGGCACGCAGCTGGCCACCTGCCGCATGTACGACGGGTGGAACCAGGTGGAGGCGGGCTACACCAAGTCACTCTGGCGCGCGTTCGGCTCGCCCGCGGGTGGGGTCGCCGTGGCGAGCGGCCTGGCCGCCGTCTACGTGTGGCCGGCGATCGCCGCGCTGGCCGGGTCGCCGGTCGGTGCGCTCGGCTACGCCGCCGGCGTCGCGGGGCGCGTCGTCACCGGACGCCGCACGGGCGCACGGGTGTGGCCGGACGCCCTGGCTCACCCGGCGTCGGTGGCGTTGTTCGGCTGGCTCACGGCCCGCTCGGTGCGGCTGCACCGCCGCGCGGCGTTGCGATGGAAGGGCCGCCCCCTGCCCTGACGTCCAGGACCCTGGCTAGGGTCTGCCTCGTGGCACGCATCGTGGTGGTCGGCGCCGGAATGGGTGGCCTCGCGGTGGCCGCCCGGCTGCGCGCGCAGGGCCACGAGGTCACGGTGTGCGAGCAGTCTGACGTCGTGGGCGGCAAGCTGGGGTGGTTCGAGCGCGACGGCTTCGCCTTCGACACCGGGCCGAGCCTGCTCACGCTGCCGGCGGTCTACCGCGACCTGTTCCTCAAGACCGGGTCGGCACTCGAACGGTCGGTGGAGCTCGTGCCGGTCGACCCGGTGTGCCACTACCGCTTCGCCGACGGCACCGAGCTCGACGTACCCAACGCCTCGCGCGGACGCCTGACCGCCGCGCTCGACGAGGCGCTCGGCGCGGGTGCCGGACGCCAGTGGGCGGACTTCATCGACCGCGCGGGCCAGATCTGGGAGGTCACCCGCGGGCCGTTCCTGGAGTCGCCGCTCGACGGCACCCGCACCCTGATGCGGCTGGCCCGGCGCACCCGCGACGTCGCCACCGTGGCGCCCTGGCGCACGTTGCGAGGCCTGGGCTCGCAGTACCTGCGCGACCCGCGGCTGGTGACGCTGCTCGACCGCTACGCCACCTACACCGGCTCCGACCCGCGCCGCGCGCCGGCGGCCCTGGCCACCGTGCCGTACGTCGAGCAGACCTTCGGCGCGTGGTACGTGCGCGGTGGTCTGCGCCGCCTCGGCGAGGCGCTGCACCAGCGGGTGCTCGACGTCGGGGTCACCGTGCTGACAGGCGCGCGGGTCGAGCGGGTGCTCGTCGAGTCCGGACGCGCGGTGGGCGTCCGGCTGGGCGACGGGCGGACGCTGCCGGCCGACGTCGTGGTGTCGAACGCCGACGCGGCCCAGCTGTACGGCGAGCTCGTGCCCGACCAGGCGGCCGACCCCGCGCGAGCCTCCCTGGCCCGCAGCACGCCGTCGTTGTCGGGGTTCGTGCTGCTGCTCGCGCTGCGCGGTCGCACCCCGGGCCTGGCCCACCACACGGTGCTGTTCCCCGGCGACTATGACGACGAGTTCGACTCCGTGTTCGGTACCGGACCGCACGCTGGTCGGCCCCGCGCCGTGCCCGACCCCACGGTGTACGTGAGCGCGCCGGACGACCCGGCCCTGCGACCGGACGCCGAGCACGAGTCGTGGTTCGTGCTCGTGAACGCTCCACGCCACAGCACGGACGACCCCACCGCCGGTCTCGACTGGGACGCGCCAGGTCTTGCCTCGTCGTACGCCGACCGGGTGCTGGACGTCATGGCCGCGCGAGGGCTCGACGTCCGCGATCGCGTGATGTGGCGCGAGGTGCGCACCCCGGCCGACCTCGCCCGGGCCACCGGCAGCGTCGGCGGCTCGATCTACGGCTCGTCGAGCAACGGCGTCCGGTCGGCCTTCCTGCGCCCCGCCAACCGCTCGCCGGTGCCGGGACTGTTCCTGGTGGGTGGGTCGTCGCACCCCGGCGGAGGGTTGCCGCTGGTCGGGCTGTCGGCGGCCATCGTGGCCGAGCAGATCGGCCGCGCCTGAGCTCTGCACGGGGTGCCAGCACTTCACGCGGTGTGCGCGCCGCGTGAAGTGCTCGGCGGCCTACTTCACGTGATCATCGAGCAGGCGGCGGCGCAGGGTGGGGAGCAGCTGCAGCAGGCCGGTGGCCCCCACCACAGCCCCGAAGACGGCCCCCGCCGTCGGCCACGCGACCGAACCCGGGTACACCCCGGCCGCCAGCAGGAACATCGTCGCTCCGACGACGCGGGTGGGCCGCTCGGCCACGGTGATCACGGCGGCGTCCGGTAGGCCGAGACCGCCCGCCCGGGCCCGGGCGTACTCGTGCAGCATCGCCAGGGCGCCGGCCACGACGGCGAGCCAGCCCGGCGCACCGAGCAGCCACAACGCCACGACGTAGACGGCGTCACTCACCCGGTCGGCGAGCGCGTCGGCCAGGGCCCCCCACCGGCTGGTGCGACCGGTGAGCACGGCGACCGCGCCGTCGAGGTTGTCGACCACCCCGGACACGACCACCACCGGCGCGGCCAGCAGCGGCCACCGCCCACCCGCGAGCGCCAGCGGCACCACGGCCGCCGCGACGACGACGCCGACCGCCGTCACGGCGTTGGGCGAGACGCCGCGGCCGGCGAGCGGCCGGGCCAGCAGGTAGCTCGCGCGCAGCCAGCCGTGCACGAGCCGCGACGCCCGGGGGTCGGTGCCGTGCAGCCGTTCCCAGCCCGCGAGGTACTCCCCCAGGCTGGGCAGGGTCACGACGCTGCGGGCCACGCCGAGAGCCCGAGGGTCTCGTAGATCTCGAGGGTCGCCGTCGAGCGGTTCAGCGTGTAGAAGTGCAGGCCGGGTGCGCCGGCGTCGAGCAGGTCCCGGCACAGCTCGACGGCGATCGCCATCCCCTCTGCGCGCACCGCGGCGGGGTCGTCACCGGCTCGGCGCAGGCGCTGCTCGACCACGTCGGGCACCGCGACCCCCGACAGCTCACCGAAGCGGCGCACCTGCGCCAGGCTGGTGATCGGCATGATGCCGGGGATGATCGGCAGGTCGCTGCCGCGCGCCCGCACCCGCTCGACCAGGCCCACGTAGGCGTGCGGGTCCAGGAAGAGCTGGGTGACGGCGAAGTCGGCCCCCGCTTCGCCCTTGCGCACCAGCACGTCGGCGTCGTGGTCGAGGTCGGGCGACTCCGGGTGCTTGTCGGGGAACGCGGCCACGCCGACGCAGAACGAGCCCATCTCGCGCAGCAGGCGCACCAGCTGGTCGGCGTGGTCGAGGCCCTCGGGGTGGGACTGCCACGGGGCGCCCGGACCGCCCGGCGGGTCGCCGCGCAACGCCATGACGTTGCGTACCCCGGCGTCGGCGTACTGGCCGATCACCCGGCGCAGGTCACCCACGGACGCCGACACGCAGGTCAGGTGGGCCACGGGCGTGAGCGTGGTGTCGCGGGCGATGCGCTCGGTGATGCGCACCGTGCGGTCACGCGTCGAGCCACCCGCGCCGTAGGTGACGGACACGAACGTGGGCCGCAGCCGCTCGAGCCGGCGCAGCGCCGTCCACAGCAGGGCCTCACCCGCGTCGTCCTTGGGCGGGAAGAACTCGAACGAGAACGAACGCCCGCCCGCGGCGAGCAGGTCGCGCAGGCTCTCGTGCACGGTCGCGGCCCCGCTGGGCAGGGTCGACGGGAGTCCGAGAGCCATGCTCAGAGCCTAAACCGCGTCACAGTTGTTCACCGTGGCTGCTCACGTGCTGGGCGCGGCCTAGGCTCGACGTACCCACCAGGCGAGGAGAAACGCGTGACGAACCCGTTGGACGTCGAGGACCTGCGCTCGCGGGTGCAGAAGGTGCTCGACGACCACCTCAGCCTGCAGGCGCGCCGCCTCGAACCGCTCGGCCCCGACCTGGTGCCGCTGCTGGAGACGATCACCGAGCTCACGAGCGGCGGCAAGCGCCTGCGCCCCGCGTTCTGCTACTGGGGGTGGCGGGGGGCCGGGGGCGCCGACGTCCCGCAGATCGTGCAGGCCGCCAGCGCGTTCGAGCTGTTCCAGGCCGCGGCGCTGCTGCACGACGACGTCATGGACGCCAGCGACACCCGGCGCGGCAAGCCCGCCGCGCATCGCCGCATGGCTGCGCTGCACCAGGCGAACGGCTGGCTCGGTGACGCGGAGCGGTACGGCACCGCCGCGGCGATCCTGGCCGGTGACCTGTGCCTGTCGTGGAGCGACGAGCTGCTCAGCCACAGCGGCCTGGACCGCGCGGCGATCGAGCGGGCGCGACCGACGTTCGAGCTGATGCGCACCCAGCTGATGGGCGGTCAGTACCTCGACGTGCTCGAGCAGGTGCTGCCCGAGTCAGCCGGGGGCGGCAGCGCCGAGCGGGTGCGCCGGGTCATCATCTACAAGAGCGCGAAGTACTCGATCGAGCACCCGCTGCTGGTCGGTGGCGAGCTCGCCGGGGCCCGCCCCGAGCTGCTGGCCGCCTACTCGGCGTACGCGCTGCCGCTCGGCGAGGCGTTCCAGCTGCGCGACGACGTCCTCGGCGTCTTCGGTGACCCGGCACAGACCGGCAAGCCGGCCGGTGACGACCTGCGCGAGGGCAAGCGGACCGTGCTCGTGGCCGAGACCCTGCAGCGGGCCGACGCCGCGCAGGCCGCTGCGGTGCGCGACGCCCTCGGGTGCGCCGACCTGGACGGCCAGCGCCTCGCCGCCGCCCGCGAGGCCATGACGGCCACGGGTGCGCTCGACCACGTCGAGGGCCTCATCGCCTCACTGGCCCAGCAGTCGCGCGACGCGCTGGCTGGTGCGCCGGTCGACGAGCCCGCGCGCTCGGTGCTGTTCGACCTCGTCGACGCCGCCACGGCGCGTGCGGCATGAGCCCCCGCACGGTCAAGGGCCCCACTGACCACGTCGTCGTCGTCGGAGCGGGGCTGGCCGGGTTGTCGGCGGCCATGCGCCTCGCCGGCGCGGGCCGGCAGGTGACCCTGCTCGAGCGCGAGGCACGGCCCGGCGGTCGTGCCGGCCAGGTGCAGCTCGAGGCGCCGGACGGCGCCGGCACGTACCGGATCGACAACGGCCCGACGGTGCTCACCATGCCCGACCTCATCGCCGACTGCTTCGACGCCCTCGGCGAGGACATGGCCGACTGGCTCGACCTGCTGCCGGTCGACCCGCTCTACCGCAGCTTCTTCGCCGACGGCTCGCAGATCGACGTCCACGCCGACCCGCAGGCCATGGCCGAGGAGCTGCGACGCGTGTGCGGCCCGGCGGAGGCGGCGGGGTACGAGCGGTACGTGGACTTCGTCTCGAAGCTCTACCGCTACGAGATGAGCGACTTCATCGACCGCAACATCGACTCCCCCCTCGACCTGCTGACGCCCAACCTGGCCCGCCTCGTGGCGATCGGCGGCTTTCGACGGCTGGCACCCAAGGTCGAGCAGTACCTGAAGGACGACCGCACCCAGCGGCTGTTCAGCTTCCAGGCCATGTACGCCGGCCTGTCGCCGTACGACGCGCTCGCGATCTACGCCGTCATCGCGTACATGGACTCCGTGGCGGGCGTGTTCTTCCCCAAGGGCGGCATGCACGCCGTGCCCGAGGCCATGGCCGCGGCCGCGGAGAAGCACGGCGTGCAGATCCGGCTGTCGACCGAGGTGACCCGCGTCGAGCACCGAGGCGGGCGCGCGGTGGCGGTGCACACGGCGTCCGGTGAGCGCATCGCGTGCGACGCGGTCGTGCTCAACCCTGACCTGCCCGTGGCGCAGCGCGAGCTGCTCGGGCGCAGCCCGTGGTCGGTGCGCCGGCTGACGTACTCGCCGTCGTGCTACCTGCTCCTCGCCGGTTCGCGGCGCAGCTACGACCACGGAGCCCACCACACGATCCACTTCGGGCACCAGTGGCGCGAGGTGTTCGAGGACCTCACGTCCGGCCGCCTGATGAGCGACCCGTCGGTGCTCGTGACCAACCCCACCCGCACCGACCCCTCGCTCGCGCCGGACGGCCGGCAGATCTACTACACACTCTTCCCCGTGCCGAACCTGGACTCCGACCTCGACTGGCGTCAGATCGGCCCGGCGTACCGACAGCACGTCATCGAGGTGCTCGAGCAGCGCGGGTACGAGGGCTTCGGCGACGCCATCGAGGTCGAGGACGTCACGACGCCGCTCGACTGGGCGGCCCGCGGCATGGAGCGCGGTGCACCCTTCGCGGCAGCCCACTCGTTCCTGCAGACCGGGCCGTTTCGTCCCAAGAACATCTGGGGCGAGAACGTCGTCTTCACGGGGTCGGGCACCCAGCCAGGTGTGGGCGTGCCGATGGTGCTGGTGTCCGGTCGCCTTGCGGCAGAACGGATCCTGGGCGTCGATCCCACCTACCGCTCACGGGCGCGCCGATGACCCGGGCGTCCCAGCCGGCCGCGCTGCAAGTCGTTGGCGATCTGTGGACGGGGGCCACCACGTGAAGTCGGTGCACGAGCGGGCTCTGGACGCCGCCGGGCTCCGCGACCCGCAGCTGCGCTCGGACTACGAGCGCTGCCGCCTGGTCAACGCCGACCACGGCAAGACCTACTACCTGTCGGCGCTGCTGCTGCCGGCCGACCGCCGTCCGCACGTCTACGCGCTGTACGCCTTCGCGCGGACGGCCGACGAGTTCGTGGACGACCTGGTGGAGCCCGATCCCGCCGGTCTGGTGCGGTGGGGCGACGAGGCGCTCGCCGCGCTGCGCGGCGGCCCCACCGACGACCCGATCGTGCGCGCGACGGCCCACACCGTGCGCGAGCTGGGGCTCGACGTCAGCCTGTTCGAGGACTTCCTCGCCGCCATGCGCCAGGACATCGACACCACCCGCTACGAGACCTTCGACGACCTGCGCGGCTACATGTGGGGTTCGGCCGCTGTGATCGGCCTCATGATGCTGCCGGTGCTGGGCCCGCTCGACGAGCGCGCCCGCGAGCACGCCATCGCCCTCGGCGAGGCGTTCCAGCTCGCGAACTTCATCCGGGACGTCGGCGAGGACCTCCAACGCGGCCGCGTCTACCTGCCGATGGCTGACCTGCACCGTTTCGGCGTCACCGTCGACCACCTGCGCGCCGGCGCCGTGACGGCCAACGTCCAGGCGCTGCTGCAGTTCCAGATCGCCCGCACGCGCGAGCTCTACCGGTTCGCGGCCGAGGGCGTGGCGCTGGTGCGCCCCGAGAGCCGGCCGTGCCTGCGCACGGCGATCCGCCTGTACGGCGGCATCCTCGACGAGGTCGAACGCGCCGGCTACCAGGTGCTCACCGGGCGGGTCAGCGTGCCGAACCGCACGCGGGCGGCCGTCGCCTTGCCCGCCTTGGCTCGCGCCGTCAGCGCTCGGCGCGAGAGCGCGCGCTGGCACGCGGCGCCGGCTGGCGCCTGACCCGGCGCACCGGCTTGCGCTGCACCCCGCGGCGGCCCCAGAACACCCACCAGGCGAGGGTCTGCAGCACCAGCGAGAAGCCGAAGGCGATGTCCTCGACCGGCGCGAACAGCACCCGCCACTGACCGAGGGCCACGGCCTGGCTCGTGCCGAGGATCGCGTCACCGGAGTAGGTGACGATCCCGCGTCCGGTGAGCCAGCCGTTGGTGAGCAGCTGGAAGAACAGCACGATCGCGTACGACACCCAGAACGACGCGCGCGTGACCAGGCGCGTGCGCAGCAGCGCGACGTCGAGCAGCACCGCGAAGGGCACGGCCACCAGGCACAGCTGGGTGTAGGTCACGGCTCGTCCCCCACGCGCCAGCCGCGCACCGCGCGCACCGCCTCGATGGTCAGCACCGCCGCGAGCGGCACGACGGCGAAGAAGGCGACTTCCTCCAGCGGCAGGCCGCCGGGGACGTCGACACCGATCGTCTGGCCACGGTCGAAGAACCAGTGCCGGTGCGCCACGGCGTACAGGTCCCACGCGATGAACAGCGGAACGACGGGCAGCAGGGTCAGCGCGAGCCGCCGCAGCCGCCGGTAGACGCCCACCCGCAGGTAGAGCTCCAGCGGCAGGGTGCCGACGACGCAGAACGCCAGCATCGCGGCGTAGCCGAGATGGCGCACGCGGGGCTCAGACGGCCAGGGCCTGGGCGCGCCGGCGCACCTCGGTCTTGTGCCCGGCGTGCAGCGCACCGATGGGGCTCCCGCCCTGGATCGAGTCGTCGGGCGTGAACAGCCACCGCAGCGCGTCGGCGCCGGTGTACCCGGCGTCGGCCAGGACCGTGACGGTGCCGGGCAGCTCGGGCATCAGGCCCTCAGGTCCGAGCAGCCGTGCGGGCACCGACCACACGTTGCGCTCCCCTCGCCGGACGGCGACGAGGTGGCCTTCCTGCACCATCCGGCGGACCTTGCCGACGTCGACACCGAGCCGCTCCGCGACGTCCGGCAGGGTCAGCCACTCGTCGACCAGGTTCTCGAGCTCATCCACGGCGGTCAGCCTGCCACGCCCGGCCGCGAGGTGCGTAACCGTCCCCCGATGCGACGAATTACATCAGTGTAAGTCCTGTTGAACGACGGATTTCGTGTACCGTCAACCGTCGTACCACGAGTCACACCTGCCACACCCGGCACACCTCTTGCCCGGCCGGTTCCCAGGGGAGAACGCCATGCCGATCGTCACCGCCGCCATCGCCACCGCCGCCGGCGCCCCGCTGCTGCTCGGCACCGCGGCGTCGGGGTGGACGACCTACACCGTCCGCCCCGGTGACACCGTCTGGGACATCGCCAGCAAGCACCGCACGGACGTCCGCACGCTCGTGCGGGCCAACCACCTCAGTGACGGCGGCCACCTCATCCGCGCCGGGGCGACGCTGCGCGTCCCCGGCCGCGCCAAGGCGGCGACACCGCACCGCGCCCCCGCCCGCAAGGCCACGCGCACGACCCCGGCGCGCACGGCGCGCTACGTCGTGCGCTCGGGCGACACGATCAGCCACATCGCGCTGCGCCTGAAGGTCTCGCCGTCCACGCTGCTGCGCCTCAACCACCTGGACGCCCGAGGCACCATCTACGTCGGTCAGCACCTGGCAGTGCCGGCAGCCGCCGCGCGCGCACAGGCCAAGGCCGCCGCCGCCCGCGCGATCGCGGCGCGCTGGACCACCTACACGGTGCGCAGCGGTGACACCGTGAGCCACATCGCCGCCCGGCTGCGCACGTCACAGGCGACGATCATCAAGGCGAACCGGCTGCGCGTCACCTCGGTGATCCACCCGGGTCAGCACCTGCGGGTCCCCCGCGTGTCCGCGACGACGAAGCCCGCGAGCCGGTCCAGCGCGAACACCTTCGCCGGCCGCACCTACGCCGACGCCGTCGTGCGTGCCGCGGCCACGAACCGCCACCACCTCGCCAGCCGCGCCGTGCCCAGCCGCGAGGCCACGAGGCGGCTGATCGAGCGCACCGCGCGCCGCTACGGCGTCGACCCCTCGCTCGCGCTGGCCGTGGGCTACCAGGAGTCCGGCTGGAACCAGCGCCAGGTCTCGGTGGCCAACGCGATCGGTGCCATGCAGGTGATCCCCTCGTCGGGGCAGTGGGCCAGCGCCCTCGTGGGCCGGCGCCTCAACCTGCTCGACGCCGAGGACAACGTCACCGCGGGAGTGGTGATCCTGAAGGCCCTCACGACGTCGGCCGGGCGGCTCGACCACGCGATCGCCGGCTACTACCAGGGCCTGGGCTCGGTGCG
This sequence comes from Angustibacter sp. Root456, assembly GCF_001426435.1. NCBI lineage: Bacteria > Bacillati > Actinomycetota > Actinomycetes > Kineosporiales > Kineosporiaceae > Angustibacter > Angustibacter sp. Root456. The sequence goes on from NZ_LMER01000017.1 coordinate 53,692, forward strand.
CAGCCACGGCATGCACGCCGACACCCAGCAGTACGTGCGCAACGTCCTGGCGCTGAGGCGGCAGTTCGCGTAGCTCGGCCCGGGCCCACCGTAGACTCGGGGCCGTGGACGTGACGGTCGCCGACCCGCTCGTCGGGCGCGAGCTCGACGGGCGCTACGTGGTGCGCTCGCGCATCGCGCGCGGCGGCATGGCCACGGTGTACCTCGCGCTCGACCAGCGGCTCGACCGCGAGGTGGCACTGAAGGTCATGCACCCGAACCTCGTGGACGACGAGGCGTTCGTCAGCCGGTTCACCCGCGAGGCGCGCTCGGCGGCGCGGCTCAACCACCCGGGGATCGTGCAGGTCTTCGACCAGGGCAGCCACGGCGGCGTGGTGTTCCTCGCCATGGAGCACGTGCCGGGGCGCACCCTGCGCGACGTGATGCGCGACCGCGGCCCGATGACCGCCCACGAGGCCCTCGACCTGCTCGAGCCCGTGCTCGACGCCCTGGCGGCCGCGCACAGCGCCGGCATCGTGCACCGCGACATCAAGCCCGAGAACGTCCTGATCCGCGACGACGGCCGGGTGAAGGTGGCTGACTTCGGGCTCGCGCGCGCCGTCGGTGCCGCCACCACGCACAGCCAGACCGGCCTGCTGATCGGCACCGTGTCGTACCTCGCACCCGAGCAGGTCGAGCGCGGCACGGCCGATGCGCGCAGCGACGTCTACGCCACGGGGGTCGTGCTCTTCGAGATGCTCACGGGCACCAAGCCGTTCGGCGGCGACACGCCCGTGCAGGTCGCGCTTCAGCACGTCTCGAGCCGCGTGCCGGCGCCCTCCAGCCGGGCTGCGGGGATCCACCCGGCGCTCGACGACCTCGTCCTGCTGGCCACGGCGCGCGATCGCGCCGAGCGGCCTGCGGACGCCCGCGAGCTGCTCATGTCGCTGCGCGAGACGCGAAGGGTGCTGCCCGGGCCGGCCCTCGACGCCCGCCCGGTGACCGTCGTCCCCGAGCCGCACCAGCCACCCGCTGACGCGCCCGCCGACGCGCCCGCCGAGCGCACGATGGCCCTCGACGCCGTCACGGCACCGACGATCGGCCCGGCCCCCGCGCGGCGCCGGCGCTCGCGGGGCCGCATCGCGCTCGCCGTGGTGCTGGGGCTGGCGCTCCTGCTGGGCGTCGCAGGCTGGTACGTGGGGGCCGGGCCCGGCGCGTACGTGCGCGTGCCGACCGTGGTGGGCCTGACGCAGGCCGAGGCCACCGCCGCGCTCACCAAGCGGGGCCTGGACGCCGAGACCTCGCAAGCCTTCAGCGAGACGGTCGCCGCGGGCAGCGTCGTGTCGGCCGACCCTGCTGAGGGCGCCAGAGCCCGCAAGGGCAGCGCGGTGCAGCTGGTGATCTCCCGCGGGCCAGAACGCTACGCAGTCCCGAAGCTCGCCGGACTCACCGAGGACGCCGCCCGCGCCGCCATCGCCTCCGCCCACCTGGTGGTCGGCAAGGTCACGCGCTCCTTCGACGACTCCGTCCCCGACGGCAAGGTCGTGTCGGCGTCCCTCAAGCCCGGCACGAAGGTGCGCCGCGGCACGGCCGTCGACCTGGTGATCAGCCGCGGCCGCGAGCCCGTGGCGGTCGGCGACTGGGTGGGCAAGCCGGCCGACGAGGCGACGAAGGCGCTTCAGGGGTCCGGGCTGAAGGTCACCACCACCGAGGCGTTCGACGACAAGGTGCCGAAGGGCAGCGTCGTCAGCCAGGATCCCGGCCCCGGCACGGCGTTCAAGGGCGACACCGTGAAGCTCGTCGTGTCGAAGGGTCCCGAGCTCGTCGAGGTCCCGCGCGTCGTCGGCATGTCGGCTGAGGATGCGCGCAGCAAGCTCGAGGCCGCGGGCCTGAAGGTCAGCGTCACCTCGGTGTTCGGTAACGGCGGCGGGCGCGTCATCGCCCAGCGCCCAGGCGCCGGCGGCAAGGTCAAGCCGGGCTCCACCGTCACCATCGCCGTCCTGTGAGCGAGGGGCTGGTCAGCCCGGAGGTCGAACCCGCACCCCCGGCCGGCGCACGCGCGTCGCGCACCTCGCTCATCGCCGCCCTGCTGCTCGTCGGCGTGACGGCGGTGTGGGGCAGCACGTTCGTGATGATCAAGGACGTCGTCCGCAGCCTGCCGGTCGTCGACTTCCTGGCCGCCCGGTTCGTCATCGCGGCGCTCGCCATGGTCATCGCGTTCTGGGTGCCGCTGCGCCGGATGCACCGTGACCAGGTGCGCCGCGGCGTGGTGCTGGGCGTCGTCTACGGACTCGCCCAGATCCTGCAGACCTTCGGCTTGTCGCACACCTCGGCAGCCGTGAGCGGTTTCGTCACCGGCATGTACGTCGTGCTCACGCCCGTGCTCGGTGCCGTGCTGCTGCGTCAGCGAGCCCCGGCCGCCACGTGGGTGGCGGTCGCGATGTCGACCGCCGGCCTCGCCCTGCTGGCGCTGCGCGGGCTCTCGGTGGGCACCGGCGAGCTGCTCGTGCTGGCCTCAGCGCTGCTCTACGCCCTGCACATCGTGGCCCTCGGCGCGTGGTCGGGGGGCAAGGACGCGCTGGGGTTGGCCACCGTGCAGATGGTGGCTATCGCCACGCTGTGCTCGCTCGCTGCGCTGCCCGGCGGCGTCCGCCTCCCGACGACGTCCGGCGCGTGGTTCGCGGTGCTCTACACCGCCGTGCTGGCCGGCGCCGGCGCGCTCATCGCGCAGACGTGGGCCCAGGCCCACCTGACGGCCACCCGGGCCGCGATCATCATGACCATGGAGCCGGTGTTCGCCGCGCTGTTCGCCGTGGCGGTGGGCGGTGAGCACCTCACCGGCCGGATGCTGGGCGGCGGGCTGCTCGTACTGGCCGCGATGTACGTCGTCGAGCTCACTCCTGGTAGGACCATCGTTCCTCTCGCCAGGCGTCGCCGCTCGCGTGGTAACCGCGCTGCTCCCAAAAGCCCCGACCGGGCTCGGTGAGGTACTCCACCCCGCGCAGCCACTTAGGGCCCTTGTAGGCGTACAGGTGCGGCACGACGAGCCGCACCGGCCAGCCGTGCTCGGGCGTCAGCGGCTCGCCGTCGTGGTGCGTCGCCAGCACCGTGCGCGGTGAGGCGAGGTCCTCCAAGCGCAGGTTGGCCGAGTAGCCGTACTCGGCCCACACCATCACGTAGTCGGCGCCCGGCGCCGGCGGGAACAGGTCGATCAGGGTGCGCGCCGCGACGCCGGACCACCGGTTGTCGGGCACCGACCACCGGGTCACGCAGTGCAGGTCACCCTGGACGTCGGTACGGGGCAGGGCCGCGAACTGCGCGGTGTCGAGCACGTGCTCCAGGCCGTCCTCGGTGGCGCCGGTGACGCGAAGGTCCCAGCGCTGCCCCCGGTCGTGGGGTACCGGCCCGTAGTGCAGCACCGGCCACCCCGCGGCCGGACGCTGGCCCGGGGGGAGCGCCCGGTCGTCGGCGTGATTCACACGCCGATCCTGGCAGCCGCTCGCGGAGTCGCTGCCGGCACCCACCATCAGGCCGACAGAGCCTGGCGCAGCGCCCGCGCGGCGCGGTCGGTGGCATCGTCGTCGACGTCGAGGTGGGTGACCAGCCGGATGCGCTGCGGTCCGAACGCCGAGGCGAGGACTCCCTGTGCCGCGAGCGAGTCGACGACCTCACCTGCCCCGGCGCGCGCGGCACCGAGGTCGAGGATGACGATGTTGGTGCTCACCGAGGCCGGGTCGACGACGCCGGGCAGGACGTCCGCGCAGGCCTCGGCCAGCCGGCGAGCGCGAGCGTGGTCGTCGGCCAGCCGGCTGACGTGGTGGTCGAGCGCGTAGAGGCCGGCAGCAGCCAGGATGCCCGCCTGGCGCATGCCGGCGCCGTAGCGCTTGCGCCACACCCGGGCCTGCGCGACCAGGTCGGCCGAGCCCACGAGCACCGAGCCGACGGGTGCACCCAGACCCTTGCTCAGGCACACCGACACGGTGTCGAACAACCCGCCCCACTCGACGAGCGACTCGCCGGTGGCGACATGGGCGTTCCACAACCGCGCGCCGTCAAGGTGCAGCCGCACGCCGGTGCCCTCGACGCCCGCCCGCAAGGCCTTCGCCTGCTCCAGCGACTGCACCGTGCCGCCACCGAAGTTGTGGGTGTTCTCGACCGCGATGGCCGCGGTCGAGACGAGGTACGGCCCGGCGTCCGGCTGCATCATCGCCAGCGGCAGCGCCGCGTCCAGCCGGCCGTCGCCGCTGTGCCAGGTGCGGGTGGTGATGCCGCTGAGAGCCGCCGCTGCGCCCAGCTCCGCGCGCACGACGTGTGCGGTGACGTCGCAGAGCAGCTCCTTGCCGGGCGGCACGAGCATCCGCAGGCCCAGCTGGTTGGCCAGCGAACCCGAGGGGGTGAACAGCCCCGCCTCGTGCCCCAGCAGCCCAGCCACCCGCCGCTCGAGGCTGTTGACCGTGGGGTCCTCGCCGTAGACGTCGTCGCCCACGGGCGCCTCAGCCATGGCCCGGCGCATCGCCGGCACCGGCCGTGTCACGGTGTCGCTGCGCAGGTCGACGACCCCTGCTCCCCCTGCGGCGCTCATCTCAGCGCTCCCCCAGCATCTCCGCGACGAGGAACGCGACCTCGAGGCTCTGCTGGTGGTTGAGCCGCGGGTCGCACACCGACTCGTACCGCATGGCGAGGCCTTCCTCGTCGATCTGCTCGTAGCCCCCGAGGCACTCGGTGACGTCCGAGCCGGTGAGCTCGAGGTGCACGCCACCCGGCACGGTACCCAGCGCCTTGTGCACCTCGAAGAAGCCACGCAGCTCCTCGATGATGTCGTCGAACCGGCGCGTCTTGTAGCCCGACGGCGACTCGAAACCGTTGCCGTGCATGGGATCGCAGATCCACAGCACCTGGCCCTCGGCCGACGCGACGGTCTCGACGAGCGCTGGCAGCGCGTCGCGGATGCGCTCGGCGCCCATGCGGCTGATGAAGGTGAGGCGACCGGGCTCGCGGTCGGGATCGAGCTTGTCGATGAGCCGCAGGACGTCGTCGGCGGAGGTCTTGGGGCCCAGCTTGACGCCGATCGGGTTGCGCACGCGCGAGAGCAGGTCGACGTGCGCACCGTCGAGCTGGCGGGTGCGCTCACCGATCCACACGAAGTGCCCCGAGACGTCGTAGGGGTCGCCGGTGCGCGAGTCGATGCGCGTGAGCGCCCGCTCGTACTCCAGGATCAACGCCTCGTGGCTCGCGTAGAAGGCGACCGTGCGCAGCGCGTCGAAGTCGGCGCCGCACGCGTCCATGAAGCGCATGGCCTTGTCGATGTCGCGGGCCATGACCTCGTAACGAGCCTTGGCGGTGTTGCCGACGAAACCACGGTTCCACTCGTGCACCTGGCGCAGGTCGGCGAAGCCACCCTGGGTGAACGCGCGGATGAGGTTCAGCGTCGAGCTGCTCGCGTGGTAGGCCTGCACGAGCCGCGCCGGGTCGTGCCGGCGCGCCTCGGCGGTGAACGCGTAGTCGTTGACGGCGTCGCCGCGGTAGGCAGGCAGGCTCACGCCGTCGCGCGTCTCGACGTCGCTGCTGCGCGGCTTGGCGAACTGGCCCGCCATCCGGCCGAGCTTGACCACCGGCAGGCTCGCGCCGTACGTCAGCACGACGGCCATCTGCAGGATCGTCTTGATCCGGTCGCGGATGTCGTCGGCATTCGTGCCACTGAAGGTCTCGGCGCAGTCCCCACCCTGCAGCACGAAGGCCTCACCGCGGGCGGCGGCCGCCAGCCGGGCCCGCAGCTCGTCGCACTCTCCCGCGAACACCAGCGGCGGGCTCTTGCGCAGCGTCTGCACCGCCTGCGCGAGCGCGGCGTCGTCGCCCCACGTCGGCTGCTGGGCGGCCGGCATCGAGCGCCAGGCGTCCAGGCCCTCGAGCACGCGGCGCTCGCGGTCGGCGGTGGCCTGGTCGCCCAGGGTGCTCACGCTGTCGAGGCTCACGGTCCCAGGGTAGGCGCGCCCCCGAACCCTCCCGCGCGCGGTCCGGATGACGGGACGTCGGTGAGGCGTCAGCCGAAGAAGGTCTCGACCTCGGCGTAGCGCTCGGGCGGCACGGTCTTGAGCTCGGCGGTGGCCTCAGACAGCGGGACGCGCACGATGTCGGTGCCGCGCAAGGCGACCATCAGGCCGAAGTCGCCCTCGTGCGCGGCGTCGATGGCCTGCAGCCCGAACCGCGTCGAGAGCACCCGGTCGTAGGCGGTGGGCGTCCCGCCGCGCTGCACGTGGCCGAGCACCACGGCCCGCGTCTCGTGACCGGTGCGCTGCTCGATCTCGGCGGCCAGCCACGTGCCCACGCCGCCGAGCCGGACGTGCCCGAAGGCGTCGGTCTCACCAGTGGCCAGCACCTCCGCGCCCCCCTCGGGCACCGCACCCTCGGCCACCACGATGATCGAGGCGTGGCCGCGCTCGAACCGCGAGCGCACCCAGCCGCAGACGGTGTCGACGTCGAACGGCGTCTCGGGGATCAGGATGCCGTTCGCGCCACCCGCGAGGCCCGAGTGCAACGCGATCCAGCCTGCGTGGCGACCCATCACCTCGACGACGAGCGCGCGGTGGTGCGACTCGGCGGTGGTGCGCAGCCGGTCGACCGCCTCGGTGGCGATGGAGACGGCGGTGTCGAAGCCGAAGGTGTAGTCGGTGGCACCGAGGTCGTTGTCGATGGTCTTGGGCACGCCGACCACCGGGATGCCGTCGTCGGTGAGCCGCTTGGCCACGCCGAGGGTGTCCTCGCCGCCGATGGCGATGAGCGCGTCGACGCCGGCCGCCTCGAGGTTCTGGCGGATCTGCTCGACGCCGCCGTCGACCTTGTAGGGGTTGGTGCGCGAGGAGCCGAGGATGGTGCCGCCGCGAGAGAGGACGTCCTCGACGTCCTCCTCGACGAGGGGGCGCGAGCGGCCCTCGAGCGGGCCGCGCCAGCCGTCCTGGAAGCCGACGAACTCGTGCCCGAGCCGACTGCCCTTGAGGACCACGGCGCGGATGACGGCGTTGAGGCCGGGGCAGTCTCCCCCGCCGGTGAGCAGACCGATGCGCATGCCCTCACCCTAGCCACGTCGATCGCGCCGCAGTCACCCGCCGACCACGTCGCGGACACCCACCGCCGCTAGGGTCACGCCATGACGTTCTCGATCGTGGGTCGCGACGGTGACGCGTACGGCGTCGCCGTGGCCAGCAAGTTCCTCGCCGTGGGCTACGCGGTTCCGGGTGCGCGAGCCGGAGTGGGCGCGATCGCCACCCAGGCCTACGCCAACCTGGCCTACCGCCCCCAGGGTCTCGACCTGCTCGCCGGCGGGGCGTCCAGCCGCGACGTCGTCGAGCGGCTGACGGGCGCCGACGACGGCCGCGACCAGCGGCAGGTGGGCGTGGTGTCGGCGAGCGACGCCGCGACGTTCACCGGCCCGGCCTGCCACGACTGGGCCGGCGGTCGCGCGGGCGACGACTACGCGGTGCAGGGCAACATCCTCGTCGGCGAGCAGGTGGTCGAGGCGATGGAGGCAGCGTGGACGGCGTCCGCCGGGTCGCCGATCAGCCAGCGGCTGCTCGCCGCGCTGCGGGCCGGCGACGAGGCGGGCGGTGACCGGCGGGGCCGGCAGAGCGCCGCGATCGTCGTGGTGCGCCCGGGCGCCGGCTACGGCGGGGACGACACCGCGCTCGACCTGCGGGTCGACGACCACGAGCAGCCGGTGGCCGAGCTCGAGCGCCTGGCCGCGCTGCACGAGCTGTACTTCGGCGAGCCCGACCCGCAGGCGCTGCTGCCGCTCGAGGGTGAGGTGGCCGACGAGGTGCGCTCGCTGCTCGCACGGCTCGGCCACGAGGGCGGCGACCTCGACGCCCTGCTCGACGACTGGGCCGGGTCGGCGAACTTCGAGATGCGCCTGCGTCCGGGGCGCATCGACCCTGTCGTGCTCGAGCAGCTGCGCCTCGGCCGCACCTGAGCTGACGCGGGCCGGACGTCAGGCGGCTGCGCTCAGGCGGCTGCGCTCAGGCGGCTGCGCTCAGGCGGTCGCGAGCGGCGTCGAGGCGGCGGCGTCCGGGGCGTCCAGCTCGGCGGCGAGCGCGTCGGCCTGTCGCACGAACAGGTGCGCCTCCCGCTGCTCGGCGAGCGTGCGCGCCGCGCCGATCGTCGCGAGCACGGCTTGCGCCGGCTCGCCGCGTGCTCGCTGCAGCCGGGCCTGCACGAGCAGGACGAGCGGCTCGTCGGCTCGCTGGCCGTGCCGTTCCATCGACGCCCTCGCCTGCGCCAGCGCGCCGTCGGCGTCGTCCAGCCGGCCCGACACCAGCAGCGCCTCGGCGAGCAGCGCCAGGTTGCCGGGCTCGCCGGTGAGCGTGCCCGTGTGCCGGATGTCGGTCACCACCTGCTCGAGCTCGTGGCACGCGTGCGCGGCCTCCGCCGCCGCGTCCGGCGCCCCGTCGCGCATCGCCAGCAGGGCGACGGCCCACCAGTACTCGACCAGGATCAGTGTGCCGAGGAACGGGAAGCTGCCGTCGGGGTCGGCCTGCAGGCCGCGCCGCGCGGTGGCGAGAGCGCGGTCGACGTCACCCACCAGCGACTCGGTGATCGCACCGAACTGCGCCCACAGCACGGTGCGGTAGGGGTCGCCGACAGCGCCGCGTTCGAGCCCGGCGAGCGTGGCGCGGGCGGCGTCCACCTCGCCGTGCAGGGCCTGCACGATGCCCACGAACGCGGGCAGGAGCAGCTCGAGGTCGAACCGCATGACGTCACCGCGCACGAGGTCGGCGTGCGCTGCGGCGATGGCGGTCGCGCGCTGCAGGCAGCGGTGGGCCTCGCCGATGCGGCCGCGGTCCCAGTGGTCGATGCCGGACGCGAGGGCTGCGTAGAGGTGGAGCACGGGGTCGGCGCGGCCGTCGACGTACTCGCGCAACGCCTCGACGCAGCGCGCGCTCTCGTCGAGCCGCAGCGACTGCGACGCGGCCGCCCACCTGGCGTACAGCAGGTGCCCGACGTCGCGCGGGCGGTCGAGGCGACGCGCGAGCTGCTCACCTCGGGTGAACCACTCGGGGTCGCCGCCCGCGTAGCCCACGCGGGCGGAGGCGACGGCGGCCAGTGCCGTCAACGCCTGCAGCTCCAGCGCGTCGAGCTGCGCGGACCGCGCCACCCCGGCCGCCAGCTCCAGATGCTGTTGGGCTGCGGTGTGCGCGTTCTTGGCGAGAGCCGCCTGCGCCGCGGCCAGCAGCGCGCCCGCCGTGCGCTCGGGGTCGGCGAGCGGGCCGGCCGACCACAGATGGAAGGCCAGCGGTTCGACGGCGGAGTCGGGGTGCACGGCCGCGAAGGCGTCGGCCACCTGCAGGTGCAGGCGGGGCGCGCTCAGCGGCGCAGTGGTGCTGATCACGGCGTCGCGGACGAGGTCGTGGGCGAACCGCCACCAGCCGGCCCGCTGCGGGTGACTCACGAGCACGCCGTCGTCGACCGCGGGCCCGAGCCGCTCGTAGGTGCTCGCCAGCGTGTCACCTGCGGCCGCCGCCAGCACCCGCAGGTCGACGTCGCGGCCCGACACCGCCGCCAGCCGCAGCAGGTCGACGCAGTCCGCAGGCAGGCTCGCCAACCGCGCCCGGACGACGTCGAGCACCGATCTCGGCACCTCGGAGCCGACGTCCACCGTCGTGTCGCCACCGGTGAGCCGGCCGGTGCGGTGCAGCAGCCGGGCCACCTCGCGCACGAAGAAGGCGTTGCCACCGGTGCGGGCGTGGATCGCCGACGCGGTGGCCTCATCGGGCTGCACACCCGTCTCCTGCTCGACGACCCGCGCCACGCCCTCCAGCGGCAGCGGCTCCAGGGCGATGCGCTCGTGGTGCCGTGAGCGGGCCAGCGCACCGAGGGCCTCAGCGAGCGGCCGGGCCGCGTGGGCGGTGGGCGGCCGCAGGCCCACCAGCAAGGCGGTTCCGGGGGGAAGGCGGGCGCCGAGGTGCTCCAGCAGGCTCAGTGACGCGTCGTCGGCCCAGTGCAGGTCGTCGACCACCAGGACGAGCGGGCCGCAACGGGCGACCCGGTGCACGAGCTGCACGAGCGCCTCGCTCTGGCGAAAGCTCGCGCTGGGGTCGGTGGCAGCGTCGGCCGGGCCCGGCGGGGTCTGCGCCCCCGGCGCCAGCAGGGTCGCCAGGGCAGGGTCGGCGGGGTCCGCGGCAGGCTCGTGCCCGACGCGCAGCGCGCCTGCCACCTGCACCCACGGCCACAGGGCCGGTGCTCCCGCGCCGTGGCTGCACCGGCCCCACACGACCTGCGCCCCGTGCTCCTCGGCGTACGTGGACGCCGCGGTGAGCAGGTGCGTCTTGCCGGCACCGGCCTCGGCCTCGACCACCGCCACGGCGTGCTGGCGGTCGACGGCCCGGTCGACCACCGAGACGAGGGTCTGCAGCTCGTGCACGCGCCCCACCGTGGGGTGGTCGCCGCCGGGCACGTCCGCGCGCGCGGCCGGGCTCGCGACCGCTGCGTCGGCCGGCTGGTGACGCTGAGCGGGCACCGCGGCTGCGGTGGGCGCCTCGACCACGACCAGCGCGGGGGCTTGAGCCAGCAGGTCGACCTCGAGCCGCCGCAGCCGGGGGCCAGGGTCGACACCCAGCTGGTCGGCGAGCGCCCGCTTGCAGTCGGCCACCGCCTGCAGGGCGTCGCCCTGGCGTCCGCTGCGGTACAGGGCGATCGCGAGCATCGCCCACAGCTCCTCGTCGAGGGGGTCGGCGAGCGCCGCGGCACGCAGCTCGGGCTCGAGCAGACGGTGGTCGCCGCGCTGCAGGCGCACGTCGTACGACAGGCGCACCGCCGCGCGGTGCAGCCGGGCCAGGCGCACGCGGTCGGGCTCGCACCACGGTTCGCCCTCGAAGTCCGGCAGCAGCGGGGCGTAGGAGCCGAGCGCGTCGTCGAGGTCGGCGGCGGCGCCGGGCAGGTCACCGGCGTCGAGCCGTCGGCGGGCCTGGTCGACGAGCCGGCTGAACCGCCGGAAGTCGACGTCCTGCGGGCCGACCAGCAGCGCGTAGCCGGCGCCCCGGCGCACCAGCACCTGCGCCTGTTGGCGAGGTGCGCGGTCGGGCTCGAGCGCCCGTCGCAGCGTCGAGACGTAGGCGTGCAGCGACGCCTCGGCCCGCTGAGGCGGCGCGCCGCCCCAGACGTCGTCGACCAGGCGGTCGACCGAGACGGTGCGCCCCTCCTCGAGCAGCAGGACGGCGAGCAGCGCCCGCTGCTTGCGGGTGCCCAGGTCGAGGTGTCCGGCGGGCCCGACGACCTCGAGCCCGCCGAACGCGTGGTACTGCAGGGTGGCCATCGGCGCCGAGCGTACTGCCGCGCCCGGCGCCGAGGGAGGACCTTTTCGTCAGCCCCTCAGGTACAAGCCGTGGCTGAAGCGGTCGTGCGGGTCGAGTGCGGCCTTGACCGCCTGCAGGCGGGCCAGGTGCGCCGCGCTGAACGCGCTCGCGGTGCGCTCCTGCTTCTCCTGGCCTTCGGTGAAGTTGAGGTACGTCGCGCCCGTGACGTGCGGGGCGAGGGCCGCGCGCGTGTGTCGCAGGTGAGCCTCCAGCGCCAGCCCCACGTGCGCGTTCACCGGCATCCCGACCATCTCCAGCACGAACTCCGCCTGGCGGGCGAGGTCATTCGCCGCCTGGGCCGCACCGGCTCGGACGGCGCCCCCCATCTGGCGGACCTCGGCGAAGACCAGCAGCGGGGCTCGGCCGGGCGGAGGCACCGCGGCCTGCACGAGGACGTCGATCGCCGCGTCCGAGAGCGTGTCGAAGCACTCGGTCGTGACCATCGCCGGCAGGGGGTCGACCGGGTCCTGGCTGATGCTGTCGGCAGCGCTGAACGGCAGAGGCCCGAAGAGGTCCATCACCGGCGGGCGCCAGGCGCGCCACTCGTCCACGAGCGCCGCGCCCTCCTCGAGGTCGCCGCTCCAGCAGCCCCGCACCATGACGAACGACTGCCCGCGCAGCGGCTCCGGGACGTCGTCGATCGGGGGGAAGTTCATCAGCACCACCGACGACGTGAGGCGCTCGTCGGCTCCGTCGACCCAGTCGCGGTAGCGGCGCAGCACGTCGCGAGCCATGAAGGCCGGGTACAGCAGGTTGCCGGCGTACACCTCGGTCACCGGGTAGAGCTCGAGCACCATGCTCGTCACGACGCCCAGCGCACCGGCGCCACCACCCTTGAGGGCCCAGAAGACCTCGGGGTTCTCCTCGGCGCAGGCCACCAGCACCTCGCCGGTGGCGGTGACCAGCTCGAAGGAGCGGGCGCTGTCGGAGCACAGTCCGTAGCGGCGGCCCAGCCAGCCGAAACCCCCGCCGAGGGTGTAGCCGACCGCGCCGACGTCCGTCGTCGAACCGAGCAGCGGCGTGAGGCCGTGCTCCTGCGCGGCGGGCAGGACGGCGGCGAACTTGGCGCCGGCCTCGATGCGGGCGGTGCGGGCCTGCGGGTCGATCTGGACGCCGGTGAGCCGGCTGGTGACCAGCAGCAGCGCGCCGTCGGCCACCCGGGCCGTGCCGTGCCCGGTGGCCTGCACGGCCAGCGGCAGCTCGTGGTCGGCGGCGAAGCGGACGGCGCGTGCGACGTCCTCGGTGTCGGCCGCCACGACGACCACGGCCGGGCGCTGCACGAGGGCCAGGTTGAAGCCCTGGCTGTGCTGCTCGTAGCCGTCGTCCCCCGCCACGAGGACGTCGCCGGTGACGGCGCGACGCAGGTCGGCGATCGACTCGGCGATCGACCCGGCGATCGACTCGGCGGGGGTGGGGGTGATGGTCATGCGGTGCTCCTGTGGTCCGTGGCGCCACCCCTCGGTGGCGGCCTGCGGACGACAGTGACCGACGTGACTTCGGTGCTACTTGGGGTCGACTTGGCTGCGGTCGACGCCGGCCTGGTCGCCAGCCTCACCGAGGTCGGCGACGGCGTCCGTGGGCTCGCCGACGTCGTGCGTGCTGTCAGCCGCGACGTCGGTGTCGACCCCGGCGTCGAGCGGCGCCTCGAGGTCCTGCGGGGCGTCGTCCTCGTCCTCGGGGTCGCCGGGCAGCGACACGGTCTTACCGCGCTTGGCCGCCGCGAGCCGCTCCTTCATCGATGCCGCGTAGACGTCGACGTACTCCTGGCCGCCCAGCTGCATCAGCTCGTACATGATCTCGTCGGTGATCGAGCGCAGCACGAAACGGTCGCCCTCGAGACCCTCGTAGCGGGAGAAGTCCAGCGGCTTGCCGATGCGCACGCCGATTCGGGTGATGCGCGGAAGCTTGCGGCCGATCGGCTGCGCCTTGTCGGTGCCCACCATCACGACGGGGATCACGGGGACCCCACCCTCGAGCGCCATGCGGGCCACGCCGGTCTTGCCCCGGTAGAGCCGCCCGTCGGGCGAGCGGGTGCCCTCGGGGTAGATGCCCAGCAGGTCACCCCTGCGCAGCACCTTCAACCCGGTGCGCAGCGCGGCCTCGCTGGCCCGGCCGCCCGAGCGGTCGACCGGCAGCTGGTCGGCGAGCTTGAAGAACAGCGCCGTCGCCCGGCCCTTCGCGCCCCGGCCGGTGAAGTAGTCGGCCTTGGCGAGGAACGTGACCTTCCGGTCGAGCAGCAGCGGCAGGAAGATCGAGTCGGAGAACGACAGGTGGTTGCTCGCGAGGATCGCGCCGCCCTCGGTGGGCACGTTGTCGACCCCGGTGACCCACGGCCGGAAGATCAGCCGGAGCAGCGGACCCAGCACGATCGTCTTCATCACCCAGTAGAACACCGGCCCGCTCCTCCCCTCGTGGCTCGTGTGGGTCGCTCGTCCGCGTCGGCGCGGCACGGTTCAGGTCGTTGCCCCGGTCACAACTGTCGCACGAACTCTAGGGCACCTCTCGACCACGGCCACGGGGCGTGGAACGATGCTGCGAAGGCCGGCGGAAGACCGTGAAGGAGCCCACGTGCCCGTGATGCCCGGCGCCGAGCCGTTCGCCCACGACGGTGGTGACACCGGCGTGCTGCTGTGCCACGGGTTCACCGGCACTCCGCAGAGTCTGCGGCCCTGGGCGAGCGCGCTCGCCGCGGCCGGCCACACCGTGCGACTGCCCCGGCTGCCCGGTCACGGCACGAGCTGGCCGGAGATGAACCGCACCGAGTGGCCGGACTGGTTCGCCGAGGTCGACCGGGCGCTCACCGAGCTCGTCGGCCGGTGCGACCGCGTGTTCGTGGGAGGCCTGTCGATGGGCGGCGCCCTCGCCCTGCGCCTCGCCCAGACCCGGCCCGCCGACGTCACCGGCCTGATGCTGGTCAACCCCGCCGTCACGCTGGGCGACCCCCGACTCAAGGCGCTGCCGGTGCTCAAGCACCTCGTGCCCTCGCTCGCGGGCATCGCCAGCGACATCGCCGCGTCGGGTAGCACCGAGCTGGCCTACGACCGCACCCCCCTCAAGGCGCTGCACTCGTTCGTGCGCGCCATGCGCGAGGTCGCCCGCGACCTGCCGCAGGTGACCCAGCCGCTGCTGCTCATGCACTCACCGCAGGACCACGTCGTGCCGGTCGCCAGCTCCGAGCTCGTGCTGGCCCGGGTGTCGAGCAAGGACGTCACCGAGCTGCTGCTCGAGCGCAGCTTCCACGTCGCGACCCTGGACCACGACGCGGACCTCATCGAGCGCGAGAGCCTCGCCTTCGTCCAGCGGCTGACAGGCTGACGCCATGGCCCCCGAGCGCGACCACTCCGGAGGCGACGCGGACCTCGATGCCGCGTTCGCGGAGATCATTGCGGGCTGGGACACCGAGACGACCGACCCCGTGCCGCGCTGGCCTGCGTCGGAGGACACCGACACCCCGGCACCGCCCCGCGACCAGCCACCCGGGGCGTCGTCGATGGAGCAGATCCGCTACGTCCGCGACCACGGGCTGCCCACCCCGGAGCCGACCACCACGCAGCCGCCCGACCGCACTGGCGACAGGGCTGACGACGGGGCTAGTGACAGGGCTGACGACGGCGCCCGGCCGGTGGCTCCGACACCGGGCCCCCGCGACTGGGAGCTCGCCGAGGCAGGTGACGACCACTACCAGCCGCCCGAGCCGCCACCCCTCCCGCGCACCGACCTTTTCACCGGGCTGGCCTGGGCCGGGGTGCTGCTCGGTCCGGTGTTCCTGCTGTGCGCAGGGCTGTTCTGGCGGGACACGAGCCGGCTGTGGCTGGGACTGGCCGCCCTGGCGTTCATCGCCGGCTTCGCCGTCCTGGTGCTGCGGCTGCCCCCGACCCGCGACGACGGCGACGACGACGGCGCGGTGGTCTGAGCCGACCCGAGGGTCTGGCAGGATCGGCGCGTGGCTGCTTCGGAGACCGTGGAGATCACTGGGCACCTGCTCGACAGCGGCGTGCTGTCGCGGTGCGTCGACGACGTCCGCTCGCTCGGCGGCGACTACGTCATCGAGCGGTTCGACGTCGGCAAGGACCACCACGACGAGTCGTACGCGCGGATCAGGCTGACCGCCGACGACGAGCAGCTGCTCGACTCGATCGTCATGCGGCTCAACACCTACGGCATCAACCTGGCCCACCCGGGCGATCCGACGCTGCGCGAGGTGAGCGCGGACGGCGTGTTCCCCGCCGACTTCTACTCCACCACCAACCTCGACACCCAGGTGCGCCTCGACGGCCGCTGGGTCGACGTCGCCCAGCCCGAGATGGACTGCGGCCTGCTCGTCACGGGCGATCCCGGCTCGCGGCGCGTGCGCACGGTGCCGGTGAGCGACGTGCGCACCGGTGACCTCGTCGTGTGCGGAGCATCCGGCGTGCGCGTGATCCAGCCGACACCGGATTTCCCCGACGACGGCCAGGTGTTCGAGTTCATGAACTCCGAGGTCTCCAGCGAGAAGCCGCAGGCGCTGCTCGTGCGCCAGATCGCTCAGGAGATGCGGACGGTCAAGGAGTCGGGCCGCAACGTGCTGTGGGTCGCCGGGCCGGCCGTGATCCACACCGGCGCCGCTCCGGCGATGGTCGCGCTGGTCGAGGCCGGATTCGTCGACGTCCTGTTCGGCGGCAACGCGATCGCGACGCACGACATCGAGTCCGCCCTCTACGGCACCTCGCTCGGCGTCGACCTGTCGAAGGGCCGCGGCGTCGAGCACGGTCACGAGCACCACATCCGCGCGATCAACCAGATCCGCGCCGCGGGGTCGATCGGCGCCGCGGTGGAGTCCGGGGTGCTCACCTCCGGCGTGATGCACGCGCTGGTGCGCGCCGGCAAGCCGTTCGTGCTCGTCGGTTCGGTGCGCGACGACGGCCCGCTGCCGGACGTCGTCACCGACGTCATCGTGGGTCAGCGGCGCATGCGTGAGGCCCTCGACGGCGTCGGCTTCGCGATCATGGTCGCGACCATGCTGCACTCGGTGGCGACCGGCAACCTGCTGCCGGCCTCGGTGCCGCTGGTGTGCGTCGACATCAACCCCGCCACCGTGACCAAGCTGGCCGACCGCGGGTCGTCGCAGGCGCGCGGCGTGGTGACCGACATCGGGTTGTTCCTCGAGCAGCTGGCCGGTGAGCTCAACCCTGGATGGCGCGAACGCGCCCCCCACTGAGGCGCAGGTCGACGACGACGGGCCGGTGGTCGCTCGCGGCGGTGAGCACGTCGGCGTCCAGGCCTTCACTGGCCCCGGCCACGTGGACGCCGACCACCTCGACTCCCGGCCCGACGAAGACCGCGTCGATGCGGCTGCGCGGACGCCGCGCCGGGAAGGTCGCGGCGCCCGTCGCGGCCACGTCGTGCAGCTGGGCGCCCAGCGCCGTCCACGAGGGGCCGCCCGGTAGCTCGTTGAGATCACCGGCGACCACGAGCGGCCCGGGCTGCGCCGCCCAGCGCTCGAGCACCCTGCCGACGTGACGCACCCGCTCCTCGGCCCGCAGCGACAGGTGCACCGACACCACGGTCAGCCGGGCGCCGTCCGCGGTGGCCACCGTCGCGGCCGCGACGCCGCGCCGCCGCGTCAGCCACCCCGTCACCGGCAGGCGGTGCGCCGCGGCCTCGACGACGTCCAGCCGCGGGTGCACGAGCACGGCGGTGCCGCCGCTGGCCCGGCCGCCACTGACCCAGCGCAGCGCGCTCTCGCGCGCCAGCCGGCGCAGCCGGTGCGCCGTGAGCGGCCGGCGCGGCGCCTCCTGCAGGCACAGGACGTCCGGGCGGCACGCGCGCACCACGTGGGCGACGGCGTCGCGGTCGTCGAGCAGGTCGCGCACGTTGTAGGTGACGACCCGGACGACGGCGCGACGATCCGGCGCCCGCTCAGCCACGCGGTCGTGTGCGGCGGGGACGACGCCGCCGCCGGAACAGCCGCGAGTGGTCGCGCGCGAGGTCGGCCGCCCCGATCAGGCCGGCGTCGTTGCCGAGCTCGGCGCGCACGATCCGCGCCTCGGGCCGAAAGCCACGACCGGTCAGCTGACGCCGGAAGGCCTCGCGGGCCGGCGCCAGCAGCAGCTCGCCCGCCTCCGACACGCCACCACCGATGACGAACAGCGCCGGATCGAACGCGGCCGCGAGGTTCGCCAGGCCGACACCCAGCCAGCGGCCGACGTCGTCGAACAGCTCGCCGGCCGCCGGGTCGCCGTCCTTGGCGGCGGCGGTGACCAGCGGCCCGGTGATGCGAGCCGGATCGCCGTCGACGCGGTCGAGCAGCCCGTGGGCCACTGGCGAGCGCGCTGCCGCGAGCTCGCGCGCCTCGCGCACCAACGCGTTGCCGCTGGCGTACTGCTCCCAGCACCCCCGGTTGCCGCACTCGCAGCGGTGGCCGCCCGGCACGACCTGCAGGTGCCCGAACTCCCCCGCGACGCCGAAGCTGCCGCGGAACAGCCGACCGTCGACGAGCACGCCACCACCGATGCCGGTGCCGAGGTTGACCCCCACGATGATCGGCTCGCCCTGCCCGGCACCAAAGCGCGCCTCGGCCCACAGGGACGCGTTGGCGTCGTTCTCGACGACCACGGGCAGGCCCACGCGCCGGCGCATGGCGTCCCGCAGCGGCTCATGGCGCCACGACAGGTGCGGCGCGAACAGCACCGACGACTGCGTCGCGTCGACGAAGCCCGCGGCACCGATGCCGACGGCGATGGCCTGCCGGTGACCGCGCAGCTCCTCGATCACCTCCGCGATGGTGTCCTCGACCACCTGCGGGCTCTGGCTGCGGTGCGGGGTCTCGCGGCGCGCGCGGTGCAGCACGCGGCCGTCGACGTCGACCAGCCCACCCGCCACCTTCGTGCCGCCGATGTCGATCCCGATCGCCGGCCGCGACCAGACCGCGCGCGCCGGCTCGTTCACGACCGCGTGCGCGCCAGGTCGGCCGCACCGATCATGCCGGCCGCGTTGCCCAGCGTGGCCGCCTCCACCTCGATGGGTGGCCGGTGCGAGCGTCCGGTGAGCTGACGGCCCAGCGCCGCGCGCGCCGGCTCGATCAGCAGGTCGCCGGCCTCGACGACGCCGCCGCCGACGACGAACAGCGCCGGGTCGAGCACCGCGGCCACCGATGCCATGCCCTCGCCGAGCCACCGACCGAGGTCGGCCAGCAGCTCGACCGCGGCCGCGTCCCCCTCGGCCGCCGCGGCGGTGATCATCTGCCCGCGCAGCCGGGCCGGGTCGCCGTCGCACAACTCGATGAGCCGGGCCGCGTAGACGCTGCCGGAGGCCACCAGGTCGCGCCCCTCGCGCTCGAGCGCCGAACCGCTCGCGTACTGCTCCCAGCAGCCGCGGTTGCCGCAGCCGCACCGGATGCCGTCGGGCACGACCCGCAGGTGCCCCAGCTCGCCGCCGACGCCCACGTGGCCGCGCAGCAGCCGGCCGTCGACGACGATGCCTCCGCCGAGCCCCGTGCCGACGGTGACCAGCACGGCGTCGTCGACGTCGCGGGCCGTGCCGAAGGTGAACTCGCCCCACGCGGCGGCGTTGGCGTCGTTCTCGACCACCACGGGCAGATCGATGCGCGCGGCCAGCTCGTCGCGCAGTGGCTCCTCGCGCCAGGCCAGGTTGGGTGCGAAGAGCACGATGCCGCGGTGGGCGTCGACGAAGCCCGCCGCCGCGACACCCACCGCCTCGACGTCGTGATCGCGGCGCAGCTCGGCGACGGCGTCGGTCACCTCGCGCTCGATCGCGTCGGGGTCGGACGCCTGGGTCTCGCGCCGCGTCGTCGCGAGCAGCGTCCCCTTCTCGTCGACCACGCCAGCGGCGATCTTCGTGCCGCCGATGTCGACGCCGATCGTCAGACCCATCTCAGTGCCCCTCCTGTGACTCGACGTCCTCGCTACCCGATGCACCCGACTCGGCGGCGCGCTCGCCGTCGTCGACCGGAATGCGGACGCTACGCGGTCGGTGTGCGCGGCCGGACGGCTGGTCACCATGCGAGCGCGCGGGCGGTGCGTCCTCACGCGCCAGCTCGCGCAGCGCCGCGGCCACCGACTCGGCCGCGGTGACCAGGTGCGCCAGCACCTCCGGACGCAACGCGTGCACCGCCGCCACGCCACGACACAGCGGGCAGTAGCGGCAGGTGCCGGACGACGCCGGCTCGCCGCCAGGTGCTGCCTGCGCCGACGGTGCAGACGTGTCGTCCTGCGAGCGCCCTGCCCACCAGGCGTGCACCGCCTCGGCGAGCCGGGCGGCCTCGTCTGCGGCCGAGCCCAGCGGCTCGCGACCGGCGCCGTCGGCGGGGGCGCTCACGAGGCGGGCCACAGGTCGGCGTCGGGGACGAAACGCACGTGCAGCGCCTCGCCCACGAAGCGCGCACCGGCCACGTCGCACCGCCGCAGCACCGACGGCAGGGCGAGCACGCGCCGCAGGGATCCCACGCCGACCACCAGCTCGTCGTCGCGGCGCGCCAGCTCGACGTCACCGGCGCGGGTGAGGGGCAGCCGCAGCACCAGCTCGTAGGTGTCGTCGAGCCGCTCGACGCGCAGCGGCTCGTGGCCCTCCGGCGCCTCCAGCAGTCCCTCGACCCCAGCGGCACCGACGACGTCGGCGCCCAGAGCCGCGAGCGCGTCGACTCCCACGGGCTCCTCCGGCTGGTAGCCGAGCAGGCTCACCGGCAGCGCGCCGAACGAGTCGCGCACCTCGGCGAGCACCCCGGCCTGCGCCTGCACCCAGCGCTGCTGCCAGGCCGATCCCGGACCGTCGGGGATCACCCGGTTGGCGACGGCGCCGTCGACGACGAAGCCGTGCAGCGACAACGCGGTGAGAGTGCGGCGAGCCTCCGCGAGCACCACCGCCTCGGGAGTGAGCACCAGCCGCACGGACGCCTGTGGCGAGCGCACGACGGACAGCGCGTCGTGCAGCTCAGCGCGCAGTCGCAGCAGGGCCGCGAGCACGTCTCGCCCGGGAGCCGGCACGCCGGCGGCCAGCCCGACGGCGGGTGCGAGAGCCCGGGCGAGCCGGCGGTGGGCCGGCACCAGGCGGTCGACGAAGCGACCCAGCGCCTCCGGCAGGGCCAGCAGGCGCAGCGTGTCGGCCGTGGGCGCGCAGTCGACGACGACGAGGTCCCACGCAGCGTCCGCAGCGTGCTCGCGCAGGGCCAGCAGCGTCGCGACGTCGTCGGCACCGGGCAGGGCGGCGAGCTCGTCGGCGTCAGCGGGGTCGACGTCGAGCGCCGCCAGGGCGTCGACCAGGTAGGTCCGCACCGCGCTCCAGCTGCCGGCGAGCCGGGCTCGGGTGTCGACCTGCACGGCCGACAGCCCCGGCTCGATCTCGTGCACGGCGTCGCGTGCGAGGTCGACACCCAGCGCGTCGCCCAGGGAGTGGGCGGCGTCCGTCGACACCACGAGGGTCTTGACCCCCTGGCGCGCCGCGTGGGCAGCGGTCGCGGCCGACACGGTGGTCTTGCCCACCCCGCCTTTGCCGGTGAACACCAGGACGCGCACGAGCGATCAGCCCTCGGCCCGCTTCTTCAGCTCCTGCAGGGCGGTCGAGATGATGCCCTTCTCAGCCTTGCGCTTGAGCATGCCGAGCATCGGGATGCGCACGTCGACGGCGAGCTGGTACGTCACCGTCGTCGGGCCACCCGGCTCGCCGGACAGGGTGTAGCTGCCGTCGAGCGCCTTGAGGACGTTCTCGGCCTCGACCAGCCACCAGCTGACGGTGCCGGTGCCGACCTTGGCGACCTTCCAGGCGTACTCCAGGACGTAGGTGTCCTTGATGGCGCCGGCGTCGAGCTCGAACCGCACCTGCTTGGCCCGGCCACCCGCACCGCGCGCGAGCACCTCGGCGGACTTCACGGCGCCGGTCCACTCGGGGTAGGCGTCGAAGTCCGCGATGAGGGCGAGGACGTCGACCGGAGCCGCCTCGACGACCGTGCTCGACTCGGTGCGGTCAGCCATCTGCGGTGCCCTTCGTCGGCGATGCGTCCGGAACGTCCGGTGCGGGGCCGCCACCGGTCGCTCCGAAGGCTACCGGGCGCCGCCGGGCGGCCAGCAGGTGCGGGACTACAGCAGGTGGCCGACGACGGTCAGGACGAGGACGAACCCCAGGACCAGCGCCACCAGCAGTGCCACGACGGCGCCCGCTCGCGCTGCGCGGGACGTCGGCAGCGCCGACGCACTGGTGCGCTGGGTCGCCCGCAGCTCGGCCAGCATGCGCTCGGCGACAGCATCGACGTCGACCGCGGCACGGTCTGCCGACTCCGACTCCGACTCCGACCCCGACTCTGACTCTGACGCTGACTCCGGCCGCGACTCCGGCTCCGGTTCGGGGTCCGGCTCGGGGTCCGGCTCGGGGTCCGGCTCGGGACGCAGCGTGGAGTAGCACTGCAGGCACCAGGGCACGGACTGGCGCACCGCCGCACCGCACGACGGGCAGCTCGCCGGCAGGTCGTCCGAAGGGGCGTGCGTCATCGGGCCAGGCTCTCCTCTGTCTGCTGAGGGCGGTCGCGGTGCACGTCGGCAGCAACGGCCTGGTCCTTGACCTCCAGCGCGTCCTTGAGGGCGTGCACGACGCGCTTCCAGGCCTGGGCACGCCGCCGCCGCTCGCGGTCGACCGCTCGTGCGGCCGTGGTCGCCCCACCCGCACCGGGGATCTCGCACCGCAGGTAGCAGTGGACGATCACGCCGTCACGCCACGGTTCGAGCCACACCTCGGCCGTGCCGACGAGCGCGCCCCGCACCCGCCACTGCCGGCCCTTGACCCCGCGGTCGCGCGTCGTCGTCAGCTGCAGGTCGGGCCACCACCCCCGCCACCGCTCGGGGTCGGCCACCACCTCGGCCAGCCGCTCGGGAGCGGCCACGACGAAGGTGTCGTCGACGAGGTCGATGGCGGGCACCGCCCCAGCATCGCGCACCCGTGCGGTCCGAGGTGCCCCCTGGGCCCGCCGAGGACTGCGACACTGGGGACGACGACAGCGGCCACGACGCTGTCGGCCAGCCGTGACCTGGACCCTACTCGCCGGTAGGGTCGGGGCTCCCCCCTCGCAAGGAGGCACCCTGTGGCCGAGTTCTCCGTTCCCGCGCTGGTCGCCGAGCCCACCACCGGGAACACCAGCTCGCTGGTGGTCAAGCACGCCGCGCAGAGCCCCGACCGCGTGCTGTTCAGCCGCCGCGTGCAGGGCCGCTGGCAGGACGTCACCGCCGCCGAGTTCGCCACTCAGGTGCAGCAGGTCGCCCTGGGCCTGATCGCCGCGGGGATCCAGCCCGGCGACCGCGTGGCCCTGATGAGCAAGACGCGCTACGAGTGGACGCTCGTCGACTTCGCCATCTGGTCGGCCGGTGCCATCACGGTGCCGATCTACGAGACGTCCTCCGCCGAGCAGGTCTCGTGGATCCTCAGCGACTCCGGCGCGGTCGCGTGCGTCGTCGAGACGGCCTCGCACGCCAAGACCGTCGGCTCGGTGCGCCAGGAGCTCCCCGAGCTCTCGGACGTCTGGCAGATCGACGCCGGTGGCCTCGACGACGTCATCGCCGCCGGGGCCGACCAGGACGCCCACGCCGTCGACGAGCGGCGCGCGGCGGCCCGTCCGGACGACATCGCGACCCTCATCTACACCTCCGGCACCACCGGCCGGCCCAAGGGCTGCGAGCTCACCCACCTCAACTTCATGGCGCTGTGCGACAACGCGGTGGCGCGGCTCAACCAGGTGGTGAGCGCCGAGGGCGCCTCGACGCTGCTCTTCCTCCCGCTCGCCCACGTGTTCGCGCGGTTCATCCAGGTGCTGACCGTGACGGCCGGGGCCCGGTTGGGCCACACCGCCGACATCAAGAGCCTGCTCGACGACCTCGCGGAGTTCCAGCCGACCTTCGTGCTCTCGGTGCCCCGCGTGTTCGAGAAGATCTACAACTCCGCCGAGGCCAAGGCCGAGGGCGAGGGCAAGGGCCGGATCTTCCACGCTGCGGCCGACACCGCCGTGGCGTGGAGCAAGGCGCAGCAGGAGGGCGGCGGCGGCCTGGGCCTGCGCCTCAAGCACGCGGTGTTCGACAAGCTGGTGTACGCGAAGCTGCGCGCAGCCATGGGCGGCCACGTGCAGTACGCGGTGTCGGGTGGCGCACCGCTCGGCGAGCGCCTCGGCCACTTCTTCCGCGGCGCCGGGATCACGGTGCTCGAGGGCTACGGCCTCACCGAGACCACGGCGCCCACCACGGTGAACACCCCCGACCTGATCAAGATCGGCACCGTCGGGCCGCCGCTGCCCGGCAACTCGGTGCGCATCGCCGACGACGGCGAGGTGCTCATCAAGGGCCCGCACGTCATGAAGGGCTACTGGAACAACGAGCAGGCCACGGCCGAGGCCCTGGCCGGCGGGTGGTTCCACAGCGGCGACCTCGGGACGCTCGACTCCGACGGCTACCTGCGCATCACCGGCCGCAAGAAGGAGATCCTCGTGACCGCGGGCGGCAAGAACGTCGCGCCGGCGGTGTTGGAGGACCGCATCCGCGCGCACCCGCTGGTGTCGCAGTGCATCGTCGTCGGCGACCAGAAGCCGTTCATCGGGGCGCTCATCACCCTCGACGCCGAGATGCTGCCGGTCTGGCTGTCGAACAACGGCCTGTCGGCGATGGACGTCGACACCGCTGCGGGCGACGCCGCCGTGCAGGCGGAGGTGCAGCGCGCCGTCGACGACGCCAACCGGGCGGTGAGCAAGGCAGAGTCGATCCGCAAGTTCCGGATCCTGCCGGTCGACTTCACCGAGGAGGGCGGCTACCTCACGCCGTCACTGAAGCTCAAGCGCAGCGTGGTGATGAAGGACTTCGCCGGCGAGGTCGAGGAGCTGTACCGCTGAATCCCACAGCAGCCGCGGCCAGCCTGCTGGTCGTCTGGCTCGGATACTTCACCGCGCTCCAGTGGAGCGTCGTCCGGTACCGGCTCGGCATCGTCGTCGTCCTGACCAGCGCCATGGTGCTGCTGGCCACGGCGCTGCTGCGTCGGTGGCGGCTGGGCGCCCTGCCCCGTCCGGTGCTCGCCGGCGCGCTGGTCGTGGCCTTCGTCGTGGCCGAGGCCGTCCCGTTCTTCAGCCACGCCGATGCCGGGCACCGCCGGCTGCTCGCTCACCTGGTCGCTGCCGCCACGCTGCTCGCCGCGGCCGCGCTGGCGCTGCCCGAGCCGCTCGGGCGGCTGACCGCCGCTGTGGTGGCGGCGCTCGGCGTCGTGGCCGTCGCCGTCGCGACGATCGCCGTGGTGCCCGCGCCACGCATCGACGTCTGGGTGACCCTGCAGCAGGCCGCCGACGGCTTGGCGCACGGCCACAACATGTACGCGATGACGTGGCAGAACTCGCCTGGCATCCAGGACGCGTTCACCTACCTGCCCTGGACGGCCGTGCTGCTGGCTCCCGGTCGCTGGCTCGCCGGTGACGTGCGGTGGGCCCTGCTCGTGGCCTTGCTCGTGGGGCTCGCCTGCACGGCACTGCTCGCACCGCGCGCGGCCGACGCGCCGCCCGCGCCGCGGTGGTCGGCCCTGTCGCTCGGCGCCGCCACGCTCCTCGCGCTCGCCCCTGGCGCCGTCACGCAGGCCGAGCAGGCCTGGACCGAGCCGCTGCTGTTCGCGTGCCTCGCCGGCTGGGCGCTCCTCGTGCAACGCCGCCGGGCCTGGTGGGCCGTGCTGCCGCTCGCGCTCGGCTGCGCCAGCAAGCAGCACCTCGCGGTGCTGCTACCCGTGCTGGCCTGCTGGCCGGCGTTCGGCTGGCGCCGCGCGGTGGCGAGCGGCGGGCTCGCCGGGCTGCTCGTGCTGCCCTGGTTCGTCGTCTCCCCCGGCGACTTCTGGCACGACACCGTCTCGCTGCTGGTGTCGTTCCACCCGATCAGGTTCGCGAACACCTGGTTCATCGCCGCGCGCACCGAGCTGGGCTGGACGCCCCCGTTCTGGCTCACCGGCCTGGTGGTGCTCAGCGTCCTCGTGGGCGCGTGCGTAGCGGTGTGGCGGCGCCGTCCGGACCTGCCCGAGCTGCTCGGCTGGCTGGCGCTGGTGCTGCTGGTGGCCAACCTGGTCAACAAGCAGGCCTTCTACAACCAGTACTGGCTGGTGGGCGCGCTCGTCGCGCTCGCGGTGGCGGCGTCGCCCGTGTCACCGGCACGGCGAGCGGCCGCGCCCTCGAGTCAGCCGAGCTCGCGCGAGACCGGCTGACCGGCCAGCAGCGCTTGCAGCCGCAGCGCGAGGTCGTCCCAGCGCCACTGCGCCGCCACCCACTCGCGGCCGCGCCGGCCGAAGCGCTCGGCCAGCGCCCGGTCCTCGAGCAAGGTGGCGACCCGGTCGGCCACGGCTTCGACCGAACGGCCCGGCACCACGAAGCCGTTCTCGCCCTCCAGCACGGCGTCCGGAGCCCCGCCGGAGTCGCCCACGACCACCGGCAGCTGCGTGGCGGCCGCCTCGAGGTAGCAGATGCCGAGGGCCTCCGGCTCCAGACCCATCAGCCGCGTGCGGGTCGGCATGGCGAAGACGTCGCCGGCGTCGTAGTACGCCGGCGTGCGCTGCCAGGGAACGCGGCCGGTGAGCACCACGTCGTCCTGCAGGCCCAGCGCGGCGACGCGACGCTCGACGGACCGGCGGTGCGGGCCGTCGCCGACCAGCAGCAGGGCGGCGTCCGGCACGCGCCGACGGATCAGCGGCAGCGCCTCCACGAGCACGTCCTGCCCCTTGCGCGCCACCATGCGCGAGATGCAGACGACCACCGGCCGGCCGCCCAGGCCGAGCTCGGCCCGCACCTCGGCGCCGCCTGACCCCGGCCGGAACACCGTGTCGTCGACCCCTGGCGTGAGCTGGACCATCCGAGCCCGGGCCGACGGCGTGAGTGGCCGCTCGATGCGCGAGCGGCAGTACTCACCGAGGTAGGTGAGGACGTCGTTGCGCTCGCCGATGCGCCGCAGCAGCTGCCGGGCCCCCGGCACCGACGACCACCAGATCTCGTGGCCGTGGGTCGTGGCCACGGTGCGGCTGACGCCCGCTCGGCGCAACGTCGGGGCCATGAGGCCGAGCGGTGCCGCCGCGCCGAACCACACGCGGTCGCAGCCGCGTGAGCGGGCGATCTCGGCGCTGCGCCGGGCGATCTGCGGCGTCGGCAGCATGATCGGCGACGGGTCGCGCACGACCTCGAAGTCCAGCTGCGCGTCGTACTCGGCGTCGCCGCGCTGTCGCGCGGTGTGCACGACCACATCGGCGGCGGCCATCCGCTGGGCCATGGCGAGCACGAACGACTCGATGCCGCCGGTGCGGGGCGGGAAGTCGTTGGTGACGATCAGCGTGCGTCCGGTGGCCACACCGTGACCCTACTGACCGCCACCACCGACTCCCGCGGCCCCGGCTACTGCTCGAGCGCGGCGTCCAAGGTGATCTCGACGCCGGTCAGCGCCTTGCTCACCGGGCAGCTGGCCTTGGCCTCCTCGGCCGCGCGGGCGAAGCCGTCGGCGTCCAGTCCGTCGACCTCGCCGCGCACGGTCAGCGTGATGCCGGTGAGCCGGAACCCGCCGGCCGGGTCGGGCCCGAGGCTGACGTCGGCGCGCACGTCGAGGGACTGCGGTGTGCCGCCGGCCTGGGCGACGAGCGCCGACAGCTGCATCGCGTAGCACGACGAGTGCGCCGCCGCGATGAGCTCCTCCGGGCTGGTCGTCCCGCCCGCGTCGTCAGCGGCGCGCTTCGGGAACGACACCTCGTAGGTGCCGACGCCCGAGCTGGTGAGCTCGACCTGACCGGAGCCCTCGTTGAGGGTGCCGTTCCAGGCCGTGCGAGCGGTACGGGTGGGCATGCTGATCTCCTTCGCCTCGACGACACGACCGTGCGCTCCTCACCGTAGGAGGCGTCACGACGAACCGCAGGACGGGGCGCGCTGCATCGCCTCAGCGCACGGGCGGTGGCGCCGGCAGGTCGTGCTGCTGCGCCCACGCTCGAGCCAGCGCCACCCGCCACGGTGGCGAGGGGTGGGTCTCGAACAGCAGCTCGCGATACCACCGCGGCTGCAGGTCACTGATGTTGGCCACCGCGAGCTGGCGCTGCATGGCCGCGAAGGTGACGGGGTCGCGGGTCAGCTCCAGCGCGTGGACGTCGGCACTGGCCTCGATCCGCCGCGACACCAGGGTGCTGGCGGGCGCGGCGAGGAGGCTGCCGGCGGACAGCAGGGCGAGAAGCAGCGCCACCGCCCGCGGGTCGCCGACGCCGGCGGCGCCCGACCGGCGCCACCACCAGCGCCGTCGGCTCAGCAGCGCGAGCGCCACCACGGCCCACGCGGCACCCAGCGCGCCGAGCGCGGTGCCACGGGCGACGTCGTGGTGTGCGACGTGGCCCAGCTCGTGGGCCACCACGAGCTCGACCTCGCGCTCGTCGGCGCGGCGCAGCAGGGTGTCGTAGACGACCAGGCGGCGGGTGGCGCCGAGGCCCGACACGTAGGCGTTCTCGGCCGTGGTGCGCCGTGAGGCGTCGGCCACGAGGACGTCGCGCACCGGCTGCCCGTCGCGGGCGGCGAGCTGCAGCAAGGCCGTGCGCTGGGCGGACGGCGGCATCGACCGGAAGTCGTTGGTCAACGGCTCGACGACGAGCGGGTAGAGCACGGAGCCGATGACGACGAGCGCGGCCGCCGCCGCGGCGGCGGGCAGCCACCATCCCGACGGCCAGCGGCGCGCGAACCCCACGACCAGCACCAGACCGAGGGCGGTGACCACCGCGCTCAGCGCCGTCGCCTTCAGCACGTCGAGCGACCACGCCGGCCAGGCCTGCGTCGACAGCCCGTACCGGCGCAGCACCACCTCGGCGGCGGCCGACAGCGGCAGGGCCACCACCGTCGTGACGGCCGTGAGCGCGACCGTCCCGCCGACCACCGTGGCGACCCACGAGCCGCCCAGGCGGCGGCCGCACCACGCGACCAGCCGGCCACCGGCCGGCGTCAGGCCCAGCGCCAGCGTCACCAGCAGCACGAGTGCCACGCGCGGATAGGTCCACACCCGCAGGTCGGCGTGGAACGCCGTGTCACGGGCCAGCTGCGCGGAGGTGAAGTCGCGGGCCGGCATCGGGTCGACACCCGGGTAGGTCGACCACGGCACCACCACGACCGCGACGGCCACCAGCGCCACCGTCAGCACCCCGAGCACCGCCCAGGGGGCGAGGCGCTGCGCGCGCGCCGTCACGGTCGGGCCAGCCGGTTGACGTAGCGCAGCCAGTCACGGGTGAAGGCCGCGGTCGTGGTGCCCAGCACCCGGCGGAAGGCCGACTCGAGCTGCTGCTCGGGGTCCGGCGCGCTGCCGTCGGTCGGGGCGGTGGCCGCTCGGCGGTACAGGGCGACCAGCTGGTCGGTGCCGTAGGTGTCGGCGATCAGCGAGCAGGCCAGCCACGACGCCGAGTACGACGGCGCGATGGTCGTGCGGGTCGGGTCGAAGTCGTCGGATGACGGCAGGTGCGTGGGGCCGTGACCGGCCCGCACCTGCGCCAGGAGGTCGCCCGCGCCGACCCGCCGGCTCACCCCCGTGCCGGAGTAGCCGACGAAGTCGGCGAAGCCCTCCGACAGCCAGATGGGGACGGCCGACGTCGTGCTCTGGCGCACCGCGACGTGGGTCATCTCGTGGGTCAGCACGACCCGACGACCGGTACTGCCGAGCCGGGCGAACGCGGCGGGGTTGATGACCACGCGGTCGTTTCCGGCACGACCGCTGGGCTCGGCTGCGCCCGAGCCACCGCCGAGGTCGCCGGTCGTCACGGCGGCCACCTGGTCGAGGCCGGCGTCGTCGCGCAGCAGCAGCTGCCCGAACTCGTGCTGTCCGCGCGGGGCGACCAGCACGGCCTTGCGGCTCCACCGGGTGCCCCAGACGCCGCTGACCTGCCGCACCGCGCGGTCGCCGAGCGTCGCGTACTGGCGCAGCGTCGCCGGCGCCGCGGTGCCCAGCACGAGGACGTGGTCGCCGCGGGCCACGTGAACCGCTCCGAGGTCCCACGGCTGCGGCGCCGTGCCGCCGTCGCTCGTCGAGGCGACGAACCACTGCGTGTCGCGCCGCACGACCGTGAGGTCCTGCTCGGCGTACGACGTGGTCGTGTCGAAACCGCGCAGCCGGTAACCGGCCAGCACCCGGGCGACCCAGGCCTCGCCGCCGAGCTCGCGCCGTCGCTGGGACGACAAGTCAGGGGCTCGCCCGACGTACTGGTAGCTCCAGTCGCTGAACGGCACGCCGGCGAGGTGGTCGAACACCGCGCCCTGCGCGTTCTGGAAGCGCGGATCGCGCGGGTCGACGGTCGCCAGCCAGGCCGCGCGATCGTGGGTGAGCACCGCGTGCCGTCGGGCGGCGAGCAGGGCGGTCAGTGCGTCGAGCTGCTGCTGGTCACGGTCAGGCGCCGGCGTCGCCGAGTCGCCCGGCGGCCCGCTCGTGCTGGGGCGCGGCCGGGTCGCCGAGGCGCCGTTCGAGCCGACCACCCCGGCCAGGGCCAGCGCGAGCACCGCGACGCCTGCCAGCACCAGGACGACCACCGACGCCCACCGCCCCACCCTGCGCGACCCCCACGGGGGGCGGCGGCCTCCGGAGTCGGGCACGGGACGCTCGGCAGGCGCGGGCGTCTGGGTCACCGCGTCATCGTAAGCACGAGCACCGGCGACGGCCCTCAGCCCGTCGCGCGGCGAAGGCGCAACGGGGGCACCAGCCCGGTGTCGGCCAGGACGCCGATCGCCGCCTGCTCGGCGGCGTCGAGCTCGACGCCCTCCGGCGGCGCGCCGAGCAGCACGGTGACCACGCAGTCACCGCAGGCGAGCCCTCGGACCTGGCAGCTGTCGCAGTCGATGTGCATCGCAGTCACCTCCTCCGCTTCGGCCGGCACCGTGCCGACCTCACTGACGGCGACGCTAGACGCGGGGTCTGACAACCACGAGACGACGCCCGGACGAGGTGGGTCGCGCGGCGCCGGGTCAGCCGCGGTCGAGGAGCCGGGCCAGCGCAGGGCTGGGCACCGGACGCGCCCCTGCCGCACGCACGCCGTCCGCTACCTCCCGGTCGCTGGACACGACCACGACGACCCGCCCCCGCGGCTCGGCCCGCACCAGGCGCCGGATCAGGTCGTCGGCGATCTCTCCCGGCGTGCTGAAGCGCACCCGCACGCCCCGCGCCGCCGGCGGGGTGACCCGCCCCTCGACCACCGCGCCGTCGAAGCAGCAGGTGATCTCCGCCCGCGTGCGCGCCTGCAACGTCGACAGGCCCGACACCAGGCGGCTGCGCTGGTCAGCGAGGGGCAGGTCGCCGTACGCGCTCTTGGTGACGTTGTAGCCGTCGACGATCAGGTGGGCGCGCGGCAGCGAGAGCAGCTCGGCCAGCACGCTCGGGTCGTCGTCCGCTCGGGCCCGGACCGGTGGCCTCGCCGTCCCGGCCTGCTCCTCACCGGCCGCCTCCCCCACCAGGTCGGCGGGCAGGACGTCAGCAGGTGCCAGACCCAGCTCCCGGCGCAGCCCCGTGGCCGCCTCCACGACGGTGTCGAGGAGCAGCCGAGCCCGCGAACCGGCCAGCGAGCGCCCTTCACGGTCAGCGCGGCGCAGCGCCTCGAGGGCCTCACGGCTGCGCTCCAGCTCGGCCTCGGCCCGAAGGGCCCGCTGCTCGGCGGACTGCGCAGCGCGCTCGGCCTGCTCGACCGCACCGGCGGCGTCCTGCGCCGTGCTGCGTGCCTGCGACCGGGCCCGGTCGGCGTCCGAGCGGTGCCGACGCAGCTCGCGGCGCACGGCGGCCAGCTCGTCGGTGAGATCCTGGCGCTCGGCGGCCACCTCAGCGCGCAACCGCTGCAGCTCGGCCTGGGCGTCGTCGAGCGCGCGGGTCAGCCGCTCGACCTCGCGCTGCGCGCTCACCGACTCAGCCCGGGACGCCTGATCGCGCACGGCCTGCAACGCGGTCTGCAGCTGGTCGGGCCAGGGCGGTGAGCGCAGGAGGTACACCACGGCCGCCACCTCGACCGGGTCACCGGCCGGCACGCTCGCGCCGGCGTCCAGCGTCTGCGTGAGGTCGGGCTCGGCCTCGCGCACCGCGGCGGCGACGCTCGAGCGGAAGCTCTCGTCGCGCTCGAGCGCGGTCGCCAGCGGAGTCGCCCCGGCGCTCGCTCGGCGTCCAGGAGCGAACCGGCGCACCTGCACCAGGCTCGACGGCACCTCGGCGTCCGGCAGCGCGCCGAGGGCGGCAGCGGCCAGCTCCAGCACGCGCCGGCGCACGGCGTCCGGCAGCGCCGCTGGCCCGGACCCGGCGTCGCACGACACGGTGGCAGCCTAGGTCAGCGCGCCTCGCCGGGACTGTCGGCACCCCGATCTACCCTCCGGAACGTGAGGTTGATCCAGGGCACGCTCGACGAGCTCGGCACACCGCTGGCCGAGACCGACTTCGTCGTGGTCGACCTCGAGACCACCGGAGGGTCGCCCAGCGCGGCGGCGATCACCGAGATCGGCGCGGTGCGCGTGCGCGGCGGCGAGATCCTCGGCGAGTTCCAGACGCTGGTGCACCCGGGCACCCCGATCCCGGCCTTCATCGCGCTGCTCACGGGTATCACCGACGCGATGGTGCGGGACGCACCGGTCATCGACGCGGTGCTGCCGGCCTTCTTCGAGTTCGCGCGCGGCAGCGTGCTGGTGGCCCACAACGCACCCTTCGACGTGTCGTTCCTCAAGGACGCGGCACGCCAGTGCGGGTACCCGTGGCCCGGGTTCACCGTGGTCGACACCGTCCACCTCGCCCGTCAGGTCGTCACGCTCGACGAGGTGCCCAACCGCAAGCTCGGCTCGCTGGCCCGCCTCTTCGGCTCGCCGACCACACCCGACCACCGCGCCCTCACCGACGCTCGCGCCACCGTCGACGTGCTGCACGGCCTGCTCGAACGGGTTGGTGCCCTCGGCGTCCACTCCCTCGAGGAGCTCACCACCTTCACCTCGCGGGTCTCCCCCGCGCAGCGCCGCAAGCGGCACCTCGCCGAGTCCCTCCCGCACGCCCCCGGGGTGTACGTCTTCCGCGACGCGCACGACCACGTGCTGTACGTCGGCACGTCGCACGATCTGCGCTCGCGGGTCCGCACGTACTTCACGGCCTCCGAGCGGCGCAGCCGCATGGGCGAGATGGTGGCGATCGCCGAACGCGTCGACGCCATCGTCTGCCAGACCACGCTCGAGGCGCAGGTGCGCGAGCTGCGCCTGATCGCCGAGCACAAGCCGCGGTACAACCGACGCTCGCGCTTCCCCGAGCGCATGCCGTGGGTCAAGCTGACGGCCGAGGCCTTCCCCCGCCTGTCGGTCGTCCACGCCGTGCGCGACGACGGCGCCACCTACGTGGGGCCGTTCAGCGGGCGGCGCGCCGCCGAGCTGGCGGTCGACGCGCTGCACGAGGTGTTCGCGCTGCGCCAGTGCACCCGGCGCATGGGCCGGCGCGGTGGCGGCGGCAGCTGCGTGCTGGCCGACATGCGCCGGTGCCTGGCCCCGTGCACGCAGGCGGCCGACGACGCCACCGCCGAGCAGGCGAGCGTCGACTACGCCGTGCTCGTCGCCCAGGTGCGGGCGGTGCTCACCGGTGACTGCCGGTCGCTGGCCGCCGACCTGCGCGCCCGTATCGGCGCGCTGAGCGCCGGTGAGCGGTTCGAGCAGGCGGCCACGATCCGCGACCGGTTGGTGACCCTCGTGCGCGGTGCCGCGCGCGCGCAACGTCTCGGCGCGTTCGCCGCCTGCCCGAAGATCGTGGCCGCGCGGCGACGGCCCGAAGGGGGCTGGGAGATCGTGCTGGTGCGCCACTGGCGGCTGGCCGGCACCACGGTGGCTCCCCGCGGAAGCGACCCCTGGCCCTACGTCGAGGCGCTCGCCGCCACGGCCGAGGTGCCCGAGCCGCCGACGCTCCCCGCACCCGCGGCCAGCGCCGAAGAGGCCGAGAAGGTGCTGCGCTGGATCGAGGCCGACGGCACGCGGCTGGTCGAGGTCGAGGGCGAGTGGAGCTGCCCGGTCCACGGCGCCGGGGCCGAACGAGCCAGACTCGAACCGCTCGCCGTGGCTGCTGCCGGCGCGGTGCCGTTCGACGAGCCCGGCGTCGTCCGGCGCGGCACAGCTCCCGTTGCGAGCAGCCTGCGCCACCCGGCCGCGGGCTGACGACTAGGCTGCGGCCTGTGATCACCGCCATCGTGCTCGTCCAGGCCGAGGTCGACCGCATCCCCGAGGTGGCCTCCGCCATCGCCGATCTCGACGGCGTCACGGAGGTCTACTCCGTGACCGGGGACGTCGACCTCATCGCCATGGTGCGCGTCCGCGAGCACGAGGAGCTCGCCGACGTCATCGCCGACCGGCTCAACAAGGTCGAGGGCGTGCTGAACACGCAGACGCACATCTCGTTCCGTGCCTACTCGCGACACGACCTCGAGGCGGCGTTCGCCCTCGGCCTCGACGGCTGAGCGCCAGCCCCTCGACCTGCAGCCGCTGAGCCTCAGCGCGCGGCGGTCGCGGCCACCCAGCGCTGCAGCACGTCGGCCGCCGCACCGGAGTCCACCGACTCCGCGGCGCGGGCCAGACCCTGAGCCAGCCGCTCGGCCAGGTCGCCCTGCGCCGTCCGGCCCACGGCGTCAGCGGCCACCAGCGCCGCCGCGGCGTTGAGGAGTACGGCGTCGCGTACCGCCCCGCGCTCGCCCGCCAGGAGGTCACGAGCCACGCGCGCGTTGTAGTCGGCGTCCGCACCACGCAGCGCCGACACCGGCGAGCGCGGCACGCCGAGTTCGGCCGGGTCGAGCCGCTGCTCGACGACCTCACCCTGGCGCACCTCCCACACGGTCGAGGGCCCCGAGGTCGTCAGCTCGTCCAGGCCGTCCTCGCCGCGGAAGACCAGCGCGCTGACACCGCGCTCGGCCAGGACCCCGGCCATCAAGGGCGCCATCCGCAGGTCGGCGACCCCCACCGCGGACGCGCTCGGGCGCGCGGGGTTGGTGAGCGGGCCCAGGAAGTTGAAGGCCGTCGGCACGCCGAGCTGCCCTCGCGCGACGGCGGCGTGCCGCATCGAGGGGTGGAACACCGTGGCGAAGCAGAAGGTGATGCCGGCGTCCACGGCCACCTCGGCCACCTGGGCCGGCGTGAGGTCGAGCCGCACGCCGAGCGCCTCGAGGACGTCGGCCGAGCCGCAGGCGCTCGACGCCGCCCGGTTGCCGTGCTTGACGACACGCTCACCGGCGCCGGCCACGACCAGTGCCGCCATCGTCGAGATGTTCACGGTGTGCGCGCGGTCACCGCCGGTGCCGACGATGTCGACCACCGGGCCCGCAACGTCGATCGGCACGGCGTGCTGCAGCATGGCGCGCACCAGTCCCGCGAGCTCCTCGACGCTCTCGCCCTTGGCCCGCAAGGCGACCAGGAAACCCGCCACCTGCACGGCGGACGCGTCGCCCGACATGATGCGATCCATCGCCCACGCCGTCTCGTCGGTGGCGAGGTCACCGCCGGTGATGAGGCGGTGCAGCAACGCGGGCCAGGTGGGTTCGGTGGCTGCCCCTGAACCGGAGGCCCCGCCGGTCGCCCCCGCGCCGGCCACCGCTCAGCCCTGCAGGCCGCGCGCCAGCTCGGCCACGGCGGCGGCGACGCCGGCCGGGTCGAGCGGGTGCGAGACGGCGTTGTCGGCCAGCGACCACGCCGCGAGCCAGGAGTCCTGCGGGCGCCCGGTGAGCACCAGGATCGGCGGGCAGCGGTAGATCTCGCTCTTCAGCTGCCGACACAGCCCCAGACCACCCAGCGGGCTGGCCTCGCCGTCGAGCACGGCGAGGTCGATCTGCCCGGAGTCCATGGCGCTCACGACGGCCGCCGGCGTCGCGCACTCGACCCACTCCACGCGCGGCACGTCAGGGGCCGGACGGCGGCCGACCGCCATGCGCACCTGCGTGCGGGTGTCGACGTTGTCGCTGTAGACCAGGACGGTCAGGGTGCGGGTGTCCTGCTCCGCGCCGGTCGCCTGCGTCGCGCTCATGCGTGTCGTCCTCTGGTGCCGTTGGTGGGTGCTGCGGTGGGTCAGCAGGCCGACAGCCTGCGTCCGCGATCGTAGCGGCCCGGCGTCCACGGCAGGCCAGCGCATCGTCGCTGGTGACGGCTTCACCGAACGTCGGGGGGTCGCTTCCCCGTTCGCCGAGCCATAGGGCAATAATGACGACCGTGGCGACCGCATCAGCAGTTGAGACCGTGCCCGCGCACCCGGCGGTGAGCCGGCCGAACATGGCCTCGGTGGGCACCATCGTGTGGCTGTCGAGCGAGCTCATGTTCTTCGCCGGGCTCTTCGCGATGTACTTCACGATCCGCAGCGTCGTGCCGCAGGAGTGGGTGACGGGCCCGGAGAAGCTCGACGTCCCCTACGCCGCGGCCAACACGCTCGTGCTCGTGATCAGCTCGGTCTGGTGCCAGCTCGGCGTCTGGAAGGCCGAGCAGTTCCAGCCCGGCCGCACCGGCTCGCTGCTGAAGTTCCGGCAGTGGGGCATGCGTGAGTGGTACGCGCTCACGTACCTGTTCGGTGCCGTCTTCGTGTCCGGCCAGGTGCTGGAGTACGCGAACCTCGTGCACGAGGGCGTCAAGATCAACTCCGACGCGTACGGCTCGGTGTTCTACCTCACCACCGGCTTCCACGCCCTGCACGTCACCGGCGGCCTGCTGGCCTTCCTGCTGATCATCGGCCGCACCTTCGCCGCGCGCCGGTTCGGGCACGCCGAGGCCACCGGCGCGATCGTGACCTCTTACTACTGGCACTTCGTCGACGTCGTGTGGATCGCGCTGTTCGCGACGATCTACCTGTTGAAGTGACCGGCTCGGCGCGGCGCGCAGCGCGGTCCCCCCGGATCGCGCCGTCGCTTGCGCCCGCGCAAGAACCCCGACGTAGGCTCGCTCCACAGCCGTGGTCCCCGACCCCGGCTCGGCACGAAACGAGGACCCGCACGTGACCGCTCTCGCCGCCCGCCGGCGCCACCCGCTGGCCCTGGTGCTGCTCATCGCCTTGGGGCTGCTCGCCACGGGCGGTGCGTACGCCGCCCTGGCCCCGCAGCCCGCTGCGGCGTCGACGGCCAGCGCCGACGACGTCCAGCAGGGCAAGAAGCTGTTCCTCGCCAACTGCTCGTCGTGCCACGGCCTCAACGCCCAGGGGGCGCCGGCCAACAGCGAGGGTGACGTGGCCGCGCCCAGCCTGATCGGCGTCGGTGCCGCCGCCGTCGACTTCCAGGTCGGCACGGGGCGCATGCCGCTGGCTGCCCCCGGGCCGCAGGCGCAGCAGAAGAAGGTCCAGTTCTCCCAGAAGGAGATCTCCCAGCTCGCGGCGTACGTCGCCTCGCTGGCTCCGGGCCCCA
Source organism: Angustibacter sp. Root456 (assembly GCF_001426435.1). Lineage (NCBI taxonomy): Bacteria > Bacillati > Actinomycetota > Actinomycetes > Kineosporiales > Kineosporiaceae > Angustibacter > Angustibacter sp. Root456. The sequence continues at coordinate 90,348 of NZ_LMER01000017.1, forward strand.
GCATCCCCTCGACCGAGTACGCCACCGCCGAGGGCGGCGACCCCGGTCGCGGCGGCGCCATCTTCCGCGTCAACTGCGCCATGTGCCACAACTTCGCCGGGGCCGGTGGCGCTCTGACGCGCGGCAAGTACGCCCCGAGCCTGGAGAACACCACCCCCAAGCACATCTACGAGGCGATGATCACCGGCCCGCAGTCCATGCCGGTGTTCAACGACTCCAACATCACGCCGCAGAGCAAGCGCGACGTCATCGCCTACCTGAAGACGACCAGCAACGAGCCGAACGCCGGGGGCTCCTCGCTCGGCAACCTGGGTCCCGTGCCTGAGGGCCTGTTCGCCTGGGTCGTCGGCATCGGTGCCCTCATCGGGTGCGCGGTCTGGCTGGGCTCGAAGGCGGCATGAGGTCATGAGCCACGAGACGGACGCCGGCAGCCAGAAGGATGCGGAACTGACTCCCATGAGCGACACCACCCCCGCCCGCACCAGCGACGTGCCCACGCCCGAGCGGGCGGTCGCGCTGCCGGGCACCACGGCGGCACCCACGCTGTTCGAGAACCCCGGGCTGCCGCCGCACCCCCACCGCATGGCCGACGTCGACCCGCGCGCCGCCAAGCGCGCGGAGCGCCAGGTGGCCGCCATGTTCACGCTGTCGATGCTCGCGACGCTGGTGTTCCTAGTGTCGTACTTCGCGGTCAGCATGGACCAGGCGGTGTACGTCCCGTTCATCGGCGCCGTCCGCCTGCAGCACCTCCTGCTCGGCCTGGGCCTGGGCTTCGGCCTGTTCTTCATTGGCGTCGGCGCCATCCACTGGGCCAAGACGCTCATGCCCGACGAGGAGGTCGTCGAGGAGCGCCACCAGCTGCGCAGCTCGGACCAGACCCGCGAGGCCGCGGTGGAGACGCTTCAGGAGGGCGCGGAGTCCTCCGGCATCGCCCGGCGCCCCCTCATCAAGGCCACCCTCGGCGGTGCCCTCGGTCTGTTCGGTCTGCCGTTCATCGTGGCGCTGCGCGACCTCGGGCCGCTTCCCGGCGACCGTCTGTCGCACACCATGTGGAAGGCCGGCATGCGGTTGGTCAGCGACCCCGAGCTGGCACCGATCAAGGCTTCTGACGTCACCGTCGGCTCGGTGTTCCACGTCATGCCGGAGGGCATCGACAAGGTGGAGGACATCCTCGAGCAGCGCGCGAAGGCTGCGGTGCTGCTCATGCGCCTCAACCCCAACGACATCAAGAGCGCCAAGGAGCGCGACTGGGGCTACGAGGGCATCGTGGCCTACTCCAAGATCTGCACCCACGTCGGCTGCCCGGTGGGCCTGTACGAGCAGCAGACGCATCACCTGCTGTGTCCCTGCCACCAGTCGACGTTCGACGTGACCGAGGACGCCAAGGTGATCTTCGGCCCGGCCCACCGCCCGCTTCCCCAGCTGGCGATCACCGTCAACGACGAGGGTTACCTGGTCGCCCGTCAGCCGTTCCAGGAGGCTGTCGGGCCGAGCTTCCCTGAGCGAGGTCACCGATGAGCCAGAGCACAGCCAACCGCGGTATCGGCGGCGTCGCGAGCTACGTCGACGACCGCACCGGCGCGGCCACGGCGGTCAAGTGGGGACTGAAGAAGGTCTTCCCCGACCACTGGTCGTTCATGCTCGGTGAGGTCGCGATGTACAGCCTCATCGTGCTGCTGCTCACGGGCACGTTCCTCACCTTCTGGTTCGTCCCCTCGGCCGGCCACGTGATCTACGACGGCTCCTACGTGCCGCTCAAGGGCATCGACATGTCCGAGGCCTACAAGTCCACGCTCGACATCTCGTTCGAGGTGCGCGGCGGTCTGGTCATGCGCCAGATCCACCACTGGTCGGCGCTGCTGTTCGTGGCCTCCATCGCGACCCACATGTTCCGGGTGTTCTTCACCGGCGCCTTCCGCAAGCCGCGCGAGATCAACTGGGTCATCGGCCTGGTGCTGTCGCTGCTCGCGCTGGTCGAGGGCTTCGCCGGCTACTCGCTGCCCGACGACCTGCTGTCAGGCACCGGCCTGTCGTTCGCCCGCGGCATGATCCTGTCGATCCCGATCGTCGGCTCGTACGTGTCGTCCTTCGTCTTCGGCGGCGACTACCCCGGCGAGGCGCTCATCCCCCGGCTCTACACCGTGCACGTGCTGCTCATCCCGGCGCTGCTGGTGGTGCTCTTCACAGTGCACATCGCCCTGGTGGCACTGCAGAAGCACACGCAGTACCCCGGGCCCGGCCGCACCGAGAAGAACGTCGTCGGCTTCCCCGTGATGCCGGTGTACGCGGCCAAGGCGGGTGGCTTCTTCTTCATCGTATTCGGTGTGACGACGCTCCTGGCGGCGATCGCGGAGATCAACCCGATCTGGGCGTACGGTCCCTACGACCCCTCCCCTGTCACCGCCGGCTCGCAGCCGGACTGGTACATGGGCTGGCTGGAGGGGGCGATCCGCCTGACGCCGGGATGGTTCGAGTTCCAGGTGTTCGGCTGGACGTTCAGCTTCAACATCGCCCTCGGTGGCCTCATCCTGCCCGGCATCGTCACCATGGCGGCAGCGTTCTACCCGTTCATCGAGGCCTGGGTCACCGGCGACAAGCGTGAGCACCACCTGCTCGACCGCCCGCGCAACGCCCCGACCCGCACCGGTCTCGGCGCGATGGCGATCAGCTTCTACCTGCTGCTGCTCGCCGGCGGTGGCAACGACCTCATCGCGACGCACTTCAAGCTGTCGATCAACGACATCACGAACTTCTTGCGCGTGGCGATCTTCGTGATCCCGCCGATCGTGTTCGTGATCACCAAGCGGATCTGTCTCGGACTGCAGCGCCGCGACCGCGACCTGGTGCTCCACGGGGTCGAGAGCGGGCGCATTGTCCGGCTCCCGCACGGTGAGTACCTCGAGGTGCACGAGCCGGTCAACGAGTACGCCCGCTGGGAGCTCGTGCAGCACGACACCCACCGGCCGCTGCCCGAGCCCGAGGCCACGGACGCCGACGGGGTGCGCCGTCCAGGTCTGCGCGCGCAGCGAATGCGGGCCAAGCTGTCGCGGTTCTGGTTCGAGGACCGAGTCGAGACCGTCACGCCGGCCGAGCTGGCCGCTGCGCACGCTCACGGCGAGCACGAGGCACTCGACACCTCGCACGAGTCACGCGGCATCGAGGGCGGCGAGGTCGAGACCCGGGCGGTCACCCGCCACTGAGGCGCCGGCGAGGCGTCAGCCTCCCGACAACAGAGAAGTGGGGCACCCGACCGAGGTCAGGTGCCCCACCTCTCTGTCCCCGGACGGTACGTCGGCTAGCGTGCAGGCCGTGCTCCCCCACGACGAGGTCGTCCGCAGGTACGGGCCGTGGGCCGCCCGCACCCCGGCCGACGCGGTCGACCTGCTCGTCGACTACCCGGGCCGCTGGTGGATCGCTGGCGGCTGGGCCGTAGAGGCCTTCACCGGCGTGCCGCGGCAGCACGGCGACCTCGACCCGAGCATCCCCCGCAGCGACGTGGCGGAGCTGGTCCGTCACGTGGCCGGACAGCTCGACGTCTGGCAGGCCGACCGCGGCATCTTGCGACCGGTGCTCTCGCCCGACGAGCGGCTGTCACCGTCTTGCAGCAACCTGTGGCTGCGGGCCGGCGGCGCGGAGCCGTGGGAGTACGACGTCATCCTCATGGACCTCACCGACGCGACCTGGACGTACAAGCGCGACCGGCGCATCAACCTCCCGGTGGACGACCTGTTCTGGACGCAGGGCGGGGTCACGTACCTGCGTCCGGAGATCCAGCTGCTGCACAAGGCACCGGGGCTGCGCCCCAAGGACGAAGCCGACTTCCGCACCTGCCTCCCGTTGCTCGCCCCGGAGCGGCGAGGCTGGCTGCGTGACGCCCTGGCCACCGCGCATCCTGGGCACCCCTGGCTCGAGCGGCTCTAGGGGCGCCTGGGCGAGGTCACGCCAACGGGCTGCGACGACGGCCACCGACGGCACGTGGCGCCTACCTCCGCTCGCCGCGTACGTGGCCGCGGTGCGCCTGGGAGCCGGCGGTCAGAGCCAGTGGGTCAGAGGGCGGAGTGCTTGGCCCACTGGGCCAGCGTCTCGTTCCACATCGTGTAGCCGTTGTACTCCTCGAGCTTGCGGGTCGAGCCGACGAACTTCACGACGTCGCCCATCCGGGAGTGGTCGAACAGCCACTTGGCGTCGGCGGGGGCGAGGTTGGTGCACCCGTGGCTGACGTTGGCGTTGCCCTGAGCGCCCACCGACCACGGCGCGGAGTGCAGGAACTCGCCGCTCCAGGTGAGCCGCATGGCCCACTTGGTGTCGATGTTGTAGTAGCCCTTCTCGCCCTTCTTGATGCCGATCGTCGCCGAGTCCATGGTGTGCTGCGATTCACGCGACAAGATGACCTTGATGCCATTGCGGGTTTCTGTGTCGCTGCCGGGGCGCCCGGTGCTCACCTTGAGCACCCGCAGGACCTTGCCGTTGCGGGTCACGGTCATCCGGTGCGTCTTGGTGTTGACGGTGCTGACCATGGCGTCGCCGATGGTGAACGTGCTCGACGCGTCGTGGTCGGTCCACAGCCCGTTGTGGGTCTCGATGCCCGCGATGTTCGCCTTCACCGTCACCTTGGTGCCCGGCTTCCAGTACGTCGCCGGGCGCCAGATGAGCTGCCGGCCGTCGAGCCAGCCCCAAGCACCCTTCATGGCGGGCGTCGACGTCACCGAGACCCGGCGCTCGACCGCAGCCCGCGTGTCAGCGTCCACCGGCGTGACGAACTGGATCGCCACCGGCATACCCACCCCCACCGGCGTGGAGCCGGACGGGATGATGCCGTAGGTCGCGGTGTCCCTGGGCTTCAGCGTCGTGAGGGTAGCCGTCTGCGACGTCGCCTCCCCCGCCTCGTTCACGGCGCTCGCGCTCACCTGGTACGTCGCACTAGGGCGTAGGCCGCCTTTAGCGGTCCACGTGGTCTTGGCGTCGTTCAGCGTCCCCTCGACCGCGGCTCCGTCACCGGAGCGGACCGAGACGTCCTGCAGCGTGCCGCCGTCGGCGCTCACGGTGATGGTCGCGTCGGGGCGCACGGACGTCGAGCCGTCGGTGGGCGAGATGGTGAGGGATGCAGGCTCCACCGCAGGCGTCGACGGGCTGGTGACGCTCGGCCGGTCGTGAGCCGCGGCCTGCGGCGTGCTGCTCTGGCAGCCGGCGATGGCGATCGCCGCGGCAGCCACCAGCGACGACCACACCAGTGCCCGGCGGGCGAGACGCCCCGACGCGGGGCGGTTCTGGGATGGTGCCTGGTTGGTCTGTCGCACGTTCGGTCCCCCGAGAGCGGTGTGTCGGTCGGCGTCGCCATCGACCTCAAGGACTCGAGGCACACCGCTCAGGTGGCGGGGACGACCCCTCTACTGTAAGCCACCTGGGTGACGAACCGGGTCGGGTGACCCGGAACCGAGCCGAACCCCTCAGTGCGCGTGCGCGCCGCGCCAGTACTCGAAGACCCAGCCGATGAGCGCCAGTGCACCCAGGGCGATCCCGAGGTACATGAGCCACCAACCGGCGGCCAGGCCCAGGAAGACGACGGCGCCCGCAGCGGCGAGCGGCAGCGGCCACCAGCTGTGCGGCGAGAAGAAGCCGTACTCCCCAGCGCCCGCCTCGATCGACGCGGCCGGGTCGTCCTCAGGCCGCTCGTCGACGTGACGGGCGGTGAACCACAGGTACCAGCCGACCATGGAGGCCAGGCCGGCGCACAGGAACAAGCCGACCGGACCGACCGGCTCGTCCCAGTGGGTCAGGATCCCGTAGATGACGCCGACCGGCGCGAAGAAGAAGAACCCCGCCCCGAACAGCCAGCTCTCGACCTTCACGTCAGCTCTCCTCGCCGTTCACGCCGTTGCGGCCGTTGGGCACACCGTCACCGCCGCCGGTGCCGCCGGACGTCGCCCCCACGCCCTCGGCGTCGAGGTCGGGCTCGCCGTACAGGTGGTCGAGCACGTTCTTGTCGGCCTTCGGCGAGTCGTCGCGCGTGACCTCCGGGTGGTGCAGGTCGAACGCCGGGCGCTCCGAACGGATCCGCGGGATCGTGACGAAGTTGTGCCGCGGCGGCGGGCACGAGGTGGCCCACTCCAGCGACGCGCCGTAACCCCACGGGTCGTCGACCTCGACCATCGGCGCCGTGCGCCAGGTCTTCCACACGTTGTAGAGGAAGGGCAGCGTGGACGCGCCCAGCAGGAACGCGCCGAACGTGGAGACCTGGTTCTCCCAGGTGAAGCCCTCACCGGCCATGTAGTCGGCGTAGCGACGCGGCATGCCCTCGACACCCAGCCAGTGCTGGATCAGGAAGGTGGTGTGGAAGCCGATGAACAGCATCCAGAAGTGGATCTTGCCCAGGCGCTCGTCGAGCATCCGGCCGGTGAACTTCGGCCACCAGAAGTAGAAGCCGGCGAACATCGCGAACACCACGGTGCCGAAGACGACGTAGTGGAAGTGCGCCACGACGAAGTAGGTGTCAGTGACGTGGAAGTCCAGGGCCGGGCTCGACAGGATGACGCCGGTCAGACCACCGAACAAGAACGTGACCAGGAAGCCGAGCGACCACAGCATCGGGGTCTCGAACGTCAGCTGACCGCGCCACATCGTGCCGATCCAGTTGAAGAACTTCACACCGGTCGGGACGGCGATCAGCATCGTCATGAACGCGAAGAAGGGCAGTAGCACCTGACCCGTGGCGTACATGTGGTGCGCCCACACCGTCACGGACAGCGCCGCGATGGCGATCGTCGCGAACACCATGCCCTTGTAGCCGAACAGCGGCTTGCGGCTGAAGACCGGCATGATCTCGCTGATGATGCCGAAGAACGGCAGGGCGATGATGTAGACCTCGGGGTGGCCGAAGAACCAGAACAGGTGCTGCCAGAGCATCGACCCGCCGTTGACGGGGTCGAAGATGTGCGCGCCCAGCCGTCGGTCGGCGCCCAGCGCGAGCAGCGCGGCGGCCAGCACCGGGAAGGCCATCAGGACGAGGATCGACGTGATGAGCACGGTCCAGGTGAACAGCGACATCCGGAACATCGTCATACCCGGGGCCCGCATGCACACGATCGTGGTGATGAAGTTGACGGCGCCGAGGATCGTGCCGAAGCCGGCCAACGACAGGCCGAACACCCACAGGTCAGCACCGAGGCCCGGCGAGTAGACCACGCTCGACAGCGGCGAGTACGCCGTCCAGCCGAAGCCGGCCGCACCCTGGGGCGTCAGGAACCCGATGGCCGCGATGATGCCGCCGAACAGGTACAGCCAGTAGGCGAACATGTTCAGCCGTGGGAAGGCGACGTCCGGCGAGCCGATCTGCAGCGGCATGATCGCGTTGGCGAACGCGGCGAAAAGCGGCGTCGCGAACAACAGCAGCATGATCGTGCCGTGCATCGTGAAGATCTGGTTGTACTCCTCCGGGTTGCGCACGATCTGCAGCCCGGGCTCGAACAGCTCGGCGCGGATCAGCAGCGCGAGCAGTCCGCCGACGAGGAACCAGACGAACGAGGTGATGAAGTACAGGTTGCCGATCACCTTGTGGTCGGTGCTGGTCACCCACTTCACGACCGTGCGGCCCAGGCTGGGCCGCCGGGGCTCGACCCAGTCGGCCTCGCGGTACGCCGTCGTCATCAGTTGCCTCCCGGCGTCGGGATCTTCTCGGTCTCGCCGGGGGCGAGCTTCTCGAGGTTGAGGGAGTTGGGGAGCTGACCGGTCTGGCCCTTGGCCTTCAGCTCGGCGACGTGCTGGTCGTACTCGGCCTGGGGCACCACCTTGACCCGGAACAGCATCTGGGAGTGGTACGCGCCGCACAGCTCGGCGCACTTGCCCTGGTAGGTACCGACCGTCGTGGGCGTGACCTCGAACTTGTTGACCCGACCGGCGATGAGGTCGAGCTTCATCAGGAAGGCGGGCACCCAGAACGAGTGGTTGACGTCGCGCGTGGTGAGCACGAACTGGGTGGTCTTGTCGACCGGTAGGTAGAGCACCGGGGGCTTGTCGAGGTCTTCCACGGAGCCGGTGAGCTCGGTCTGCGTCGTCGAGTCGTAGACGTTGTCGCTGAGGTAGTTGAAGTCCCACGCCCAGCGCTTGCCCACGACGTTGACGACGTTGTCGGGCTGCGCGGAGGTCTTCAGCAGCGCGGTCTCGTCACGCGCGGTGTAGAAGAACAGCACGCCGATCATGAACAGCGGCACCGCCGAGTAGAGGATCTCGATCGGCAGGTTGTAGCGCAGCTGGACCGGCAGGGAGTCGTCGTCCTTGCGCTTGCGGTAGGCCACGATGCTGAAGATCGTCAGACCCCACACCAGGACGCCGACGGTCAGGGCGGCGATCCACGCGCCGTTCCACAGGCTGGTGATCCGGTCGGCGTCGGTCGTGACGCCCTTGGGCAGGAACCCGCGCTCGGTGGTGGCCGAGCACCCGGACAGGGCCAGCGCAGCAGCGCCGACGACCACGGCGAGCCGCGTCGCGCGCCGAGACCGGCTCGGTCGCGATCGAGGGAGGGAACGCACGGCGCACCTTTCGGACGGATCCCACGGCTGTCCCGCCGACCTCCGGACACCCGGCTCTGGGGCAGAACCGGTGGCGGGCAGGGCAATGCCTTCGAACACCGCACAACCTACCGCAGCACCCACCGCGAGGTCGGGGAGGGTGGGGCTAGCGTGGCCGGCGTGCCGACGTCGTCCGGGTCACCCCTGCAGCCAGCCAGCCAGGGCCGCCGTCACCTCGACGCGGCCGCTCCCCCGCTGTCCGCCGCCGCGCGCGAGGCGCTGCTCGGCGCCCTCGACGACGGGTGGGCCGACCCGCGCCGGCTGTACACCGAGGGACGTCGGGCCCGGGCGCTGCTCGACGGTGCCCGCGAGGCGGTGGCCGGCGTGCTCGGCGCACGGGCCGACGAGGTGTCGTTCGCGCCGTCGGCGACGCTCGCGCGCCAGATCGGGCTGCGCGGGCTGCTGCACGGTCGGCGTCGGGTCGGTCGCGGGCTCGTGCTGAGCGCGGTGGAGCACTCGGCCCTGCTGCAGACCGGGCAGTGGCTGGAGGGCCAGGGCGGGCGCGCCGTCGTGGTCGGCGTCGACCGGCGCGGCCGCGTGGACCTCGAGGCGTGGGCCCGCGAGGTGGCGGCGGACGGCGTGGCGGCGGCCTGCCTGCAGGCGGCCAACGGCGAGGTGGGCACCCGACAGCCGCTGGGCGCTGCGGCGCAGGCGTGCCGCGACGCCGGCGTGCCGCTGCTCGTCGACGCCGGTGCGGTGCTGGGCCGCGACCGCGTGCCGGCCGGCGGCGACGTGGTCGTGGCGGACGCCCGGTCGTGGGCCGGGCCCGGCGTCGGCGTCCTGGTGGTGCGCACGGGCACGCGCTGGCGCCCCGACGGGCCGTCCGACGAGAACGAGCACGGACGGGTGCCCGGAGAGGTCGACGTCCCGGCGGCGCTCGCCGCAGCCGCGGGCCTGCTCGATGCCGAGAGCCGGCGTGAGGCCCGCGCGGTCCGACAGCGCGCCCTCGTCGACCAGCTGCGCGCGGCGGCTGCGGCCGTGCCCGGCACCGAGGTGGTCGGCGACCCTGACGACCGGCTCCCGCACATCGTGACCTTCTCGAGCCTGTTCGTCGACGGCGAGGCCCTGGTGCACGAGCTCGACCGGCGCGGCTTCGCCGTCGCGAGCGGGTCGGCGTGCACGGCCAGCACCCTCGAGCCCAGCCACGTGCTGGCCGCCATGGGCGTGCTCACCCACGGCAACCTGCGCATCACACTCCCCCTCGACCCGGTCGAGTCCGACGTCGAGGCGTTCTGCGCGACCCTGCCGCAGGTCGTGGCGCAGGTGCGCGCCGTCCTCGGAGCCGACCGGCTGTGAGCGGCGCCGCGGTGGTCGTGGACGCCCGTGGGCTGCGGTGCCCGTTGCCCGTGATCCGGCTGGCGCGCGCGGCCGACGGCGCGGCCCCCGGCACGCTGCTGCAGGTGCTGGCCACCGATCCGGCGGCCGAGCACGACGTCCCGGCCTGGGCGCGGATGCGTGGCCATCGCGTCGTGGGCAGCGAACGGGACGGCGACACCCTGCGGATCACGGTCGAGCTCGGGCCGCCGGCCGCCGCGCGGTCCTAGGCGAACGCGGGCGGCAGCGGCAAGGTGAGCGCCGTCGCCAGCCGCTGCCGGTACTCCTGACGCGACACCTCGACGACCCCGAGCGTGGCCAGGTGGTCGGTGCGCCACTGGACGTCGAGCAGCCGACGAGCGACGTCCCCACCCTCGCGCAGCAGGTCGGTGAGCGCCACGAGGGCGACCTTCGAGGCGTCGCGCTCACGGTGGAACATCGACTCCCCGGCGAACAGTCCGCCGATGGCGACCCCGTACAGGCCACCGACGAGCCGGCCCTCGTGCCAGCACTCCACCGAGTGCGCCCACCCGAGCTCGTGCAGGCGCTGGTAGGCGTCGGCGACGCCGGGGGTGATCCAGCGACCGGGCCGAGAGGGGTCGGCGCAGGCCTGGACGACGGCCGCGAAGGCCGTGTCGACGCGCACCTCGAAGCGCGGCAGCACGCGGCGCAGCGACCGGGTCACCCGCACGCCGTCCAGGGGCAGCACCCCGCGGGGGTCGGGCGACCACCAGCCCAGAGGGGCTCGGCCGTTCGCGCCGACGCCCATCGGGAACAGCCCCACGCGGTAGGCGGCCAGCAGGGTGCCCGGCTCGAGGTCGGCGCCGACGCCGACGAGGTCGTCACCCGCGGTGGGCTCGGCGTCCAGGTCCCACCGCGTCGGCGGTGGCTCGTGGGCAGGCACGGCGACGGACCGGGCGGGCTCAGGCGCGGGCGATGCCCAGGTGCGGCTCGACCTCGCTGGCGGCCTCGGCGCCGTAGGCGTCGGCGAACCGGGCCAGGAAGCCACCGCGGCCCAGCTCGTACTCCTGCGTGCCGATCGTCTCGATGACGTACGTCGCCAGCATCGAGCCGAGCTGGGCGCAGCGGGTGAGGTCGCGGCCCCACGACAGACCGGCGAGGAAGCCGGCGCGGAACGCGTCCCCGACACCGGTCGGGTCGGCCTTGCGCAGCTCGCGGGCGACCGGCACCTCGATCACGGGCTCGCCGCGGCGCTCGATGCGCACGCCCTTGGCTCCGAGCGTGGTGACGCGCGTGCCCACCCGCTCGAGGATGTCGTCGGCACTCCACTCGGCCTTCTGCTGGGTGAGCGAGGCCTCGTACTCGTTGCTGAACAGGTACGCCGCACCTTCGATGAGGCGGCGGATGGAAGGGCCGTCGGCGAAGGCCAGCTGCTGGCTGGGGTCGGCGGCGAAGGCGAAGCCACGCGCCCGGCACTCCTCGGTGTGCCGCAGCATCGCCTCGGGGTCGTTGGCGCCGATCAGCACGAGGTCGAGACCCCCGTGCGCGGCGGCCAACGGCGCCAGCTCGATGTCGCGCGCCTCGCTCATCGCACCGGCGTAGAACGACGCGATCTGGGCCTGGTCGGTGTCGGTGGTGCAGATGAAGCGCGCCGTGTGCCGCAGCTCGCTCGTGTGCACGCCGCCGCAGTCGACGCCGTGCCGCTCGAGCCAGGCGCGGTAGTCGACGAAGTCCGGCCCGACGGCGCCCACCAGCAACGGGCGCAGGCCCAGGTTGCCCATGCCGAAGGCGATGTTCGCGGCCACTCCCCCCCGCCGGACGTCCAGCTCCTCGACCAGGAACGACAGCGAGAGCTTGTCCAGCTGCTCGACCACCAGCGAGTCGGCGAACCGCCCCGGAAACGTCATGAGGTGGTCGGTGGCGATGGAGCCGGTGATCGCGATGCGCACCCCACGACCCTACCGGCAGCAGCAGGTGACGATGGTCCTGGAGTACTCGTCGGTAACGGCCTAGCGTCGCTGCCATGAGCGCATCGGCAGTGGTTATCGGCCCCCGGTCGGCCCTCGACGAGGGCACGATGCACGACCTGTGCGTCGACGGCGCGCAGGTGGTGCTCACGCGCGTGGTCGCGCAGCCCGCTCCGCCGTCGTCCCCGAGGCGGTCGGCCCTGGAGGTGCCGGACGACGCCCGTCACCTGCTCGACGAGCTGCCGGCGTACGGCACCTGAGACACGAGCGAGGCCGGCCCCCGAAGGGACCGGCCTCGTGTCACGTCGTCTCCGGCGCGAACAACGGCTCAGCTGAAGCTGTCACCGCACGCGCAGCTGCTGCCGGCGTTGGGGTTGTCGATCGTGAAGCCCTGCTTCTCGATCGTGTCGGCGAAGTCGATCGTCGCGCCCGACAGGTACGGGGCGCTCATCCGGTCGACGACGACCTCGACGCCGCCGAAGTCCTCGACCAGGTCGCCGTCGAGCGAGCGCTCGTCGAAGTACAGCTGGTAGATCAGGCCGGAGCAGCCGCCGGGCTGGACGCCGATGCGCAGGCGCAGGTCGTCGCGGCCCTCTTGCTCGAGCAGGCTCTTGACCTTCTGCGCGGCCACGTCGGTGAGGACGACGCCGTGCGCGGCCTCGGTGGCCTCGGTGGTCTGCGGGCTGGTCTGGGTGGTGTCGGTCATGCGGGCATCCCTACTCGTCTACTCGTCGACTCGTCGAACTCGCGGCCACCAGCGGCAACCGCCGAGGCAGGTGAGGTGTTCCCCTGTCGCGTGGATCCGCAGCGGACCCGTCTGCACCGTGCTTTGAAACCGTGCTGTGAAACCGTGCTCTGAATCCTTGCTGTGAACCGTGCTCTGAAACCGCGCTGAACACACCCCAGCGTACGACGTCAGTGCGACCACGTGCGCGCGACCCGGCGAGTCCGCGCGGCGAGGGCGCCGGCCGGGTCCGATGACGGTGGCGTCGCACCGGCGGGGCCCTCGACGACGGCGTAGGCGCCCGACAGCCCCAGGGTGGAGGTCTCGCGCCGGCCGACCTCGACGTGCGTGGCGAGCACGATGCTGGGGACGCCGACCTCGAGGGCGAGCGCGGCGACGTGCTTCACGACTCCGGCGCGCGTGGACTCCCAGCCGAACACCTCCTCCCCCGTGAGCACGAGGTCGCACTCGCGCAGGCGCGCCGCCAGCCGGGTCGCGCGGGCCGACGCCTCCACGCCGTCAAGCTGCTGGGCGCCCAGGAGCATCAAGGCGAAGGCGACGCCACCGCCCGCCCCGGCACCGGGCCGAGCCGCGATCGACGTCCCGGCGAGCGGGCGACCCGCCACCAACGACCGCTCGGCGAGCTGGGCGAAGTGGCCGAGCGACGCCTCGAGCGCCTGCGCCTGCTCAGGGCTGGCACCGCGTCCGGCCGCCTCGACGGCACTGGCGCCGTGGAAGCCCAGCAACGGGATGTCGGTGGCCGTGGCGACGACGAGCTCGACCTCGCGCAACCGCTCGCGCGCCGCGGCCAGACCGACCAGGTCGGCGGCCTCGACCGCCGAGAGCGCGCCGCCGCCGGCGCCCAGCCGGTCGCCGTCCACGTCCAGGGCGGCCAGTAGTCCTGCGCCCGCGTCGTGCGACGCCGTGTCACCGACACCGACGACGACCCGCCGCGCGCCCGTGTCCACGGCGGCGAGCAGCAGCTCGCCGAGTCCGCGGCTCGACGCCCGCCACGGATCGCGCTGGTCGGCGGCCAGCAGGTGTGCGCCACACGACTGCGCCGCCTCGATGTAGGCCGTCACGGGGTCGCCGTCAGGCCCCTCGGTCGCCGGGCACACCAGCACCGTGGCCGGCACGGGCTCGGCGAGCGGACCGCTCACGGTGACCGGCACGAGATCACCACCGCGGGCGGCCAGGACCACGTCGACGAACCCCGCGCCGCCGTCGGACTGCGGGCACGCGGTGAGCGTGTCGGAGGGTGCTTGCGCGCGCCATCCGGAGGCCATCGCGTCAGCCGCCTGCGACGCCGTCAGCGGGCCGAAGGAGTCGGGGACGAGGAGCACGCGCACGGCGCGATCCTCCCAGGTGGCCAGCGTGCGCGTCGGTAGCGGGCCGCTGTGGGAAAATCAGCGGGTGACCACGTTCTCGGAGCCGGCAGCCTCGCCGGCCGCGTTGCTGCTGCTCGGTCGCGGACGCGACCTCGAGACCGAGCGGGGGGTCGAGTGCCCAGGTGACCTGCCGGCACCGTCGGACCCCGACCTGGTGCAGCGGGCTCGCGCCGCGAAGGCCGCGCTCGGCAACGAGGTGTTCGTGCTGGGCCACCACTACCAGCGCGACGAGGTCATCGACTTCGCCGACGTCACCGGTGACTCCTTCAAGCTCGCGCAGCAGGCGGCGGCCCGCCCTGATGCGCCGTACATCGTGTTCTGCGGCGTGCACTTCATGGCCGAGAGCGCCGACGTCCTCACCGCCGAGCACCAGCAGGTCGTGCTGCCCGACCTCGCCGCGGGCTGCTCGATGGCCGACATGGCCGCGATCGCGCAGGTCGAGGACGCCTGGGACGACCTGGCCGACGCCGGCGTGGCCGACGACGTGGTGCCCGTGTCGTACATGAACTCCTCGGCGGCCATCAAGGCCTTCACCGGGAGGCACGGCGGCACGATCTGCACGTCGTCGAACGCGCGGACGGCGCTCGACTGGGCCTTCGGCCAGCGGCCGGAGGGTCGCGGAAAGGTGCTGTTCCTGCCTGACCAGCACCTCGGCCGCAACACCGCGGTGCTCGAGCAGGGCCTCAGCCTCGACGACTGCGTCGTCTACGACCCGCACAAGCCGCTCGGCGGCCTCACCCGCCAGCAGCTGCAGGACGCGCGGATGATCCTGTGGCGCGGGCACTGCTCGGTGCACGGGCGGTTCAGCCTCGAGTCGGTCGACGACGTGCGCACCCGCATCCCCGACGTCCAGGTGCTCGTGCACCCCGAGTGCCGCCACGAGGTCGTCGCCGCGGCCGACCACGTGGGCTCGACGGAGAAGATCATCAAGACCCTCGAGGCAGCTCCCGCCGGCTCATCGTGGGCCATCGGCACCGAGCTGAACCTCGTGCGGCGGCTGGCGAAGCAGCACCCCGACAAGCAGGTGGTCTTCCTCGACAAGACCGTGTGCTTCTGCTCGACGATGAACCGCATCGACCTGCCGCACCTCGTGTGGTCGCTGGAGTCGCTGGCCGCCGGGCGCGTGGTCAACCGGATCGTCGTCGACCCGGACGTCGCGCACTGGGCGCGCGTCGCGCTCGACCAGATGCTGGCGCTGCCGGGCATCACCGCTCGAGACTGACGTGCCGCCGGCCATCACGGCGGATCAGGCGCTCCGCTGGCGGCGACGCCTGCCCCGCTGGGGGCTGAGCCTCGGCGTCGCGGTCCCGCTGCTCGTGCTGGTGGTCACCGAGACGGTGAGTGAGAGCACGCAGTGCACGCCGTCCGCGCCCTGCCGGCTGCCGCTCGACACCCTGGCCTACCACCTGGTGCCGGTCGCCGAGGTTCTCGCCATCGGCATGGTCGTGCTGGCCCTGCTCCTGCCCCGCGCGGCGGTGTGGGGCGCCGCGGCGGCGGCGGGCCTGCTGGCCGGGCCGGTGGCCGTCGACTCCTCGTTCCCGTCGCTGTGGCGCTGGGCGCTGGTGTGGTTCGTCGCCGTCGGCGCTGTCGACCTGCTCGGGCGCTGGCGGCAACAGCTAGAGGCGGCGGCGTGGCAGGCACCGACGCGGCGGTACCCCGGCGTGGACGCGTCCGTGACCGACCGGCTGCCCCGCGACGAGGACACCCGGCTCGCGGCGCTGGTGGTGGCCGCCTTCGCCGTCGCCGTGGCCGGGGGTCTGCTCGCCTGGCACCTGGCAGCCACCGCGGCACAGCACGAGCGGGAGGCACGCAGCACGCACCTCGACGCCACCGTGACGAAGCTGAGCTCCGACGGCTACACCGTCACGCTCGACGTGCAGGGCCGACAGGTGCGGGTCGAGCCGCAGGGCACCTACGCCGTGGGCGACAGCGTGCCGGTGCTGGTCGACCCGGCTGACCCGGCCCACGTCGCGCTCGTGGCGGAGCCGGACGACCCGAGCTGGCGGATCGGCGTCGCCGCCTTGCTGCTCGTGGTGCTGCTCGGGGTCGCCGCACGGCTGTGGAGCCGGGGCTGGCGGCGGTTCGAGCTGCTGCACCGCGGAGGTCCAGCGGTGCGGCTGCTGGCCGGCCGCCGTGACGGCGCGCGCGTGCTGCTCACGACCCTTGACGACCCACGCTTCGATCGTCCGCTGGCGCTGGTGCGCGACGTCGGCCCGTCCGGGCTGCTGCTGCCGCTGAGCGCGCTGGCGGCGTCCGAGGATGACGAGGGCGGCGACGTCGGGCGCGACGACGGGCCCGATGGCGACCCGTGGCTGCAGCCGGAGCCGCCGGACGTCGCGACCTTGAGCGACGCCGAGCTGGCCGCGTGGGCCGACGGCCTGGTCGACGAGGACTACGACGACGACGTCCCTCCCCCGCCCCCGCTGCCGCGAGCCCTCGACGGCGGCGCGCCTGCCACCGTGATCGGGTTGCGGCGCGACGGCGATCCCGTCGTCCTGCAGGTCGACGGCACGCCGCCCCTGGTGTCGCTGAGCGGCGTGGTCGACCCGTGGACCTGGGGGCGGCTGCGCGACCGCGCGCTGCGCCTGCAGGTGCGCGAGCGCGCTGAGCGCGCGCCGGCCGACGCGGCCCCCGACGCGCCGCCAGCCGAGGCGAGGCGCCCCCAGGGGTCGAGGGCCAAGGAGTGGGCGGCCACGACCGCGCTGCGCGTCGTCACCCCCGTGGCGGCACCCCTCGCGTACGTGCTGGCGGTGGCGGTCTACCCCGCGGCGCGGTGGGTCCTCGACGGCGAGGCCGGATGGGATGCGCTCCTGCCGATCGTCTTCGGCGGTTCCACGCTCGCCGAGGGGCTGGTGTTCCTCGCGGGCCTGTCGAGGCCACCGCTGGGGGTCCGGCCGGGGGCGCTGCTGCATCGGGGGCGGTGGGCGGACGAGCTCATCCCGATCGAGCGCGTCCAAGGGGTCACGGCCGGCCGCGCGTCGGTGGTGCTGCGCCTCGCCGAGCCCGACGACGCGCTGGCCCTGCCCCCGCAGGCGGTCGGGCGGTTCGCCGACGTGCTGGAGCAGGAACCCACGCCGGAGCAGGCTGCGTTCGCCGTCGAGCAGCTGCTGCGCACCACCTCACCTGCGGGCCGCCGGGGCTGGCGTCGCCCGAGCGTGGCCCTGGTGCCCGGTGCGATCGCGGCCGTGGGCTTGCTCGTGGCGTGGGCCCAGGCCCACTTCGGCTGAGGCACGGGCACGGGCACGGGCACGGGCACGGGTCGAGGCTTCGACCCGCTTGTCGAGGGGTGCAACCCTCGACAAGCGGAGTGTCACCCACTGGACGTGATCAACGGGGACTCAGCGCGGGAGTGAGCCCAGGCGCTCCAGCAGCACCGCTTCGGCGACGCACACGCGCTCGAACTCCCCGAGGTGCAGGCTCTCGTTCGCGCCGTGGGCCCGGGTGTCGGGATCCTCGACGCCGGTGACGAGGATCGCGGCGTCGGGGTAGATCGCGGCGAAGTCGGCGATGAACGGGATCGACCCGCCGATGCCCATGTCGACCGGTTCGACGCCCCAGGCGTCGGCGAACGCAGCGCGGGCGGCGTCGTACGCAGGCCCCTCGACGTCGGCCTTGAAGGGCTGGCCGGTCTCGCGCACCCGGACGTCGACCTGCACGTTCCACGGTGCGTGCTCGCGCAGGTGCCGCGCGAGCAGATCGTAGGCCTCGTCGGCGTCCTGCCCCGGAGCCACGCGCATCGAGATCTTCGCCTTCGCCTGCGCCGCAAGGGTGTTGGACGCCTTGTCGGTCGGTGTGGCATCGAAGCCGACCACGGTCAGAGCCGGCTTGGTCCACAGCCGCGAGGTCAGGCTGCCGGTGCCGATGAGCGACACGCCGTCGAGCACCCCGGCGTCCGCGCGCAGCTGGTCCTCGGTGAGGTCGAGGTCGGCTGCCTCACTGCTCACGAGTCCTTGCACCGCAACGTCTCCGGCGTCGTCGTGCAACGTCGACAGCAGCCGGATCAGGGCCGTCACGGCATCGACGGCGGCGCCGCCGTACATGCCGCTGTGCACCGCGTGGTCGAGCGTGCGCACCTCGACGTACGCCTCGACGAGGCCGCGCAGGCTGGTGGTGAGCGCGGGCACGCCGATCTTCCAGTTGGTGGAGTCGGCGAGCACCAGGACGTCGGCGGCGAGCCGGTCGCGGTGGGCCTCGAGG
Source organism: Angustibacter sp. Root456 (assembly GCF_001426435.1). Taxonomy (NCBI): domain Bacteria; kingdom Bacillati; phylum Actinomycetota; class Actinomycetes; order Kineosporiales; family Kineosporiaceae; genus Angustibacter; species Angustibacter sp. Root456. The sequence goes on from NZ_LMER01000017.1 coordinate 108,463, forward strand.
ATGCGGCCGAGGGACGGCGAACCCGACTCCTCCTCGCCCTCGACGAAGACCGTGAGGTTCACCGGGGGTCGCCCGCCGTGAGCCCGGATCGCCGCGAGGTGAGCCATCACGCCCGCCTTGTCGTCAGCGGCACCGCGACCGTAGAGACGGCCGTCACGCTCGGTGGGCTCGAACGGCGCGGACGTCCAGTCGGCGTCCTGGCCGGGCGGCTGGACGTCGTGGTGGGCGTAGAGCAGCACGGTCGGCGCTGCCTCGGGCCCGTCGAGGTGACCGACGACAGCGGGCGCGCCTCCCTCGTCGATGACGTCGACGTCGCGCAGTCCGGCAGCGCGCAGCAGGTCGGCGACGGCCGTGGCGCTCGCCGCGACGTGGGCCTGGTCGAAGGCACGCTCGGACACGCTCGGGATGCGCACCAGAGCCTCGAGATCGCGGCGGACGCCGGGCATCTCGCGGGCGACCGCCTCGCGGAGTTCGGCGAGACGGTCGCTGGGCAGGCTCGTGGCCGGGGGTTGTGCGCTGGTCATGCGGGCCACCCTAGCCAGGCGTAGCGTCGCCGCCGTGAGCGAGGACCAAGCAGACCATCCGGACGGCGAAAGCGGCGGCGGCCAAGGCGGCGGCGGCGAAGGCGGCGGCGGTGAGAGCACCGGCACCGTCATCGTCGCCCTGCTCGCCAACGCCGGGATCGCCGTCGCCAAGGGAGTGGCGGCGGTGGTGTCCGGCTCGGCGTCGATGGCCGCCGAGACGGGCCACTCGATCGCCGACACCGCCAACGAGGTGCTGCTGCTCGTGGCGCTCAAACGCAGCGAGCGACCCGCCGACCGTCACCGGCCGTTCGGCTACGGCGCGGAGCGGTTCTTCTGGGCGTTCGTGGCGGCCGTGTCGATCTTCGTGTCCGGCGCGGTGTTCGCTGGCATGGCGGGGATCCGCCAGCTCCTCAGCGGCGGAGAGGAGTCCGGCGGCCTGGTGCTGTCGTCGATCGTGCTGGGCGTGAGCTTCCTGCTCGAGGGGGTCAGCTGGCTACGAGCGGTGAAGGGCGTGCGCGCTCAGACCCGCGAGGAGCACAAGAGCTTTCGCGAGGTACTGCGCTCCACCGACGACCCCACGATCAAGACCGTCTTCTACGAGGACTCGGCGGCCCTCATCGGCATCCTGCTGGCCTTCGGTGGCGTGTACGGCCACCACCTCACAGGGTCCTCGTGGCCGGACGCCGTGGCGTCCTTGCTCATCGCCGCGCTGCTCGCCTTCATCGCGTTCCTGCTGGCGCGCACCAACAAGAACCTGCTCGTGGGGAGTGCCGCAGATCCTCGACTGGTGGGGGCCATCGCACGCTGGCTCGTCGAGCGCGAGGAGGTCGACGCGGTCGTCGACCTGCTGACCGAGCGGATGGGCACCGACCAGGTGCTGGTGTGCGCGCGGCTGGACTACGCCGACGGCTTGGACGCCCAGCAGGTGGAGCAGTCGACGGTCGAGATGAACCGCGCCCTGCGCCGCGAGTTCGGCGACGTCGTCGAGGTCTTCCTCGAGCCGGTGCCCCGCCACGACGAGCGGCTGCGCGAGCGAGTGGCGCGCCGGTACGGCGAGGGCGCCTTCGACCGACTGAACAGACCGGGTGCACCACCCAGGTAGGCTCACGGCGTGTTCGGACGCCGCAAGACCACCGCCGAGACCACTGCCGTCGAGCAGTCGTCCGCCCGCCCGGAGGGGCCGGGCAAGAACCGCCCGACGCCCAAGCGCAAGGAGGCCGAGGCGGCGCGCAAGCAGCCGCTCGTTCCCTCGGCTCGCGCCAAGGGCTCAGGGGGGTCCAAGGCGGCTCGTCAGGCGGCGCGCGAGGAGCGGGTCAGGGCCCGCGAGCGGATGATGCTCGGTGACGAGCGCTACCTCATGGTGCGCGACCGCGGGCCGGTGCGGCGGTTCGCCCGCGACTACGTCGACGCGCGCTGGAACCTCGGCGAGCTGCTGCTGCCCGTGATGGTCATCGTGCTGGCGCTGTCGTTCGTGGGGTCGGGCCTGCAGAAGACCAACCCCGCGCTGTACGGCGGCACGCTGGCCGTCACGTACACCCTGGTCGTGATGTCGGCCGCCGACGCCTTCCTCATGGGCCAGCGCCTGAAGCGGGCGGTGCGCGAGAAGTTCGGCGCCGACACCGACACCAAGGGGCTGACCTGGTACGCCGTGATGCGGGCGTTCCAGATCCGCCGCACGCGCGTGCCGCGGCCGACGGTCAAGCGTGGCGAGCACCCGGTCTGAGCCGTGACCGGCAGTGACGGCGTCGTCGGCGGCTGCTTCAGTGACGGCAGAGCGCCCTGGCTGGCCCGCCAGGGCAACCTGCGCAACGTCGTGCGCCAGGAGATCGTGACGCGCCAGCTCTCGCGGCACGTCGGCGAGCCACCTGGCACGGTGCTCGACGTCGGCGCCGGACAAGGGACGCAGAGCATTCGCTTGGCGCAGCGGGGTTTCGACGTCCTGGCGGTGGAGCCCGACGCGGACATGCGCGCGGCGTTCTCGACGGCCGCGGAAGGCCAGCCGGACGACGTCCGAGCGCGGCTGCGGGTGGTCGAGGGATCAGCGGAGACGCTCGACGACGTCGCCGACGGCCGCACCTTCGACATCGTGCTGTGCCACGGCGTGCTGATGTACCTGCCCGAGCCCGGGCCCGCCGTCGTGGCGCTGAGCGACCGGGTGGCGCCCGGTGGCGTGCTGTCGTTGCTGGCCCGCAACGCAGCCGCGATGGCGCTGCGCCCGGGCTTGCGCCGCCAGTGGGCCGACGTGCTCGACCTGCTCGACGAGGCCGAGCAGCCGGCGCCGCACTACGTGAACGAGCTCGGGGTGCGAGCCCGTGCCGACCGCCTGGAGGAGCTGGCGTCCTACGTCTCGGGACGCCGGATGCACGTCGAGGCGTGGTACGGCGTGCGGGTGGTCACCGATGGCGTGGCCGTCGACGAGCCGGCCCCCGCCGATCCCGACGAGCTCGACGCGCTCCTGGTTGCCGAGGAGCGGCTGGGGCGCACCGATCCTTACCGGCGGGTGGCGACGCTCCTGCATCTCATCGGCCGGCGGGGGTAGGCGGACCTCCACCGCACCTAGATGACGCACGATGTGATGTTTTTGTCGCGGAGTTCTCCCCGCAAGCAGGGGCTCGGCTGGCAAGATCGCCGACACCACGTGGCGTACCAACGCTCGATCGAACGCGGCCGTGACCTGCGCGTCCGGCAACTATCAGTTCGACAGCACTGCGGTCGTCACCTTCCCGCTGGGGTACGCGCCACGCATCCTGTCAGGCGGTGACCGTTCCGCAAGTGTGTCCATTCGCTGCTCGTGACGAGAATCGAGGAAGCCCCGTGGCACGCGTCGACGACACAGACGACAGTCTGAACCGTTTCGTCCTCCGGCATTACCGCCACGACCCTGAGCGACACGAACGCCGGCACGTGCCGGTCGCTGCGTTCGACAACGAGGCGGAGGCACTGGAGGCGCTCGACGCAGAGGACGCAGAGCTGGCGGCCCGCCGGGCACGCGGCGACGCCGACGAGCGGGAGCACTTCACGGTCATCCATCTGCCGCCCGGCTACCACGCTGAGCAGCGAGCTCGTCGGGGCGCCAGCAGGATGACGTCCCGGCGAGCCTGAGCCCGGCGACCCTCAGCGGCGTTGTCCACAGGCGCCCTGAATTGTCGCGTTGTCCACAGAAGCGTTGGAGTGGCTGGGTTCTGTCGGTGGCGTCTACCAGATTTGCGCATGACGGACAGAGTGGACACCTCGGGTGGCGCGGGTGCGCTGGCCGCGGTGACCACTGCGCTCGCCGGGCTCGAGCAGCTGGCCGGGGCGGCGTGGTGGCCGCTCGCCGACGCCGACCTGGGCGTGCTGGCCGATGCGCTCGACCAGGTCCGTCGCCTGGCCGACGGCCAGACCGTGCGCCTGCTCGGCGAGGTCGAGGCGCGCGGGCTGCCCGGCCAGGACGGCACCGGCTCGCCCGCCGCGTGGCTGCGTCGCATCGTGCCCTCGATGCGGCCGGGCGAGGCCGCCAGGCTAGGCAAGAAGGCCCACACCCTCTACCGCTCCACGCTGTCCCCCGACCTGGCACCCACCCGGGCCGCGCTGGAAGCCGGCGCGCTGCGGGTCGACCAGGCCCGCGTGGTCACCGAGATGGTCGAGCAGCTCTCGCCACCGAACGTGCCGCTCGACGGACCCGACGCCATCGACCCCGACCACCGCGCCACCGCGCCACCGCCCAGACCATGCTGCTGGACGACGCCACCCGCCTACCCGCCCCCGACCTGACCAAGTGCGCCGTCGCGATCCGCCACCACCTCGACCCCAGCGCCGACGACCGCCTGGCCCGCGACGAGAAAGCACAGCACCGCCAGCGCTGCCTCATCCTGTCGACCGAGGCCTCCGGCATGACGTTCCTGCAGGGCCTGCTCACGAAGGAGGCCGGTGCGGCGCTGCGTACCGCCATCGACGCCTGGTCCGCCCCTCAACCCGCCACCGACGGCACCCCCGACCCCCGCAGCGCCGGCCAACGCCGCCACGACGCCCTGCAACGCCTCGCCGAAACCGCCCTGGCCCGAGGCGAGGTCCCCACCAACCACGGCAGCCCCGCCAAGGTCATCGTCCGCGTCACCGCCGAGACCCTGGCCACCGCCGTGTCCGAACACATCACCCCGTCCGAACCCGGTGCTCCCAAGCCCACCGGCCTGCCCCCCGCCGAGCTCGACGACGGCACCCCCATCTCCCGGCGCCTGCTCGCCAAGCTGGCCTGCGGCGCCGACCTGGTCCCCGTCCTGATCGACGACCTCGGTGACCCCCTCGACGTCGGCCGCACCCACCGCTACCACACCCCCCGCCAACGCATCGCCATCATCGAACGCGACCGCCACTGCACCTTCGACACCTGCACCGCCCCCGCCTCCTGGTGCCACGCCCACCACCTGACCCCCTGGGACGCCGGCGGCCACACCACCGTCCGCGACGGGGCCCTGCTCTGCGACCGACACCACCACCACGTCCACACCACCGGCGCAGTCGGCCACCTCATCAACGGCCAAGTGGTCTGGACCCAACCCGGCCACCAACCCGGCGACCAGCCACCCCTGCCACCACCCGACCCCAAACGCTGGCAACGCCAATACCTCCAACGCCTCACCCGCCAATGGCTCGTACCGCGCCGGGAGTGACGTCACCGCGTCCCATGGCTCAGCGCGCAGGCGGCAGCGTGATCCCGGGGGCGCGGGCGCGCCATCCCGGTGGGTAGCGGCGCTCCTGGTCCAGCCGGTCGGCGAGGGCCGCCAGAGCCGTCTGCAGCATGCCCAGGCGCCGGTCGCTGCTGGCCTCCGGCGACGCCAGCGCCTGCGCGAACGGCCGCAACCAGTGCGCGAATCGGTCGTCGAAGACGCGGGTGAACTCGTCGTACCCGATGCAGCCCTCGCCGTCCGCCGTGATCATGCACTCGCCGATCGCACGTTGCTCCTCGCGTGAGACGTGGAATCGAGGGTCCACCTCGTCGGAGGTGAGCACCCGTCGCACCGTCTCGAGGCAGTCGAACGTCGAGCGTGTCTCGCTCGTCGCCGAGTACTGCAGGAACTGCACCTTCCGGCGCAGCACCTCGTGCCACGCCAGGTACTGCGCCAGTCGGAACGACGTGCTGCGAATGACGTCGTCGGGCAGCGACCCGGCGCCGACCCCGGTGCTCGGCCGGTAGTTGCGCAGGATGTCGACGCGGTGGCCAAGATCCCAGGCGGCGTCGAGCAGCGGCCCGCGGTAGCGATCGAGAACCTCCGTGGCCCTGACTGCGCGCTCGCGGTCGAAGCGGTTCTGCTCCAGCTGCTGACGCAGCCGCTCGAGCTCGGCCGCGTTCGTGCGCTGCCTGCTCGCCTGGTAGAGCGACGCCACGACGTTCACTGCCGCGACGCCGAGCGCGGCGACAGCGGTCACGAAGGCCGCCTCGACGCTCGTCACCACGCTCAGCCACCCCCTCGCACCACCACCTCAGCCTGATCCGCGCGCGCCTGCTGCCGGCAGGGGCCTAGGTCACGCGCTCGCGGTGCGCAGCGCGACCTCATAGGGTCGGCCCATGGAATTTCGCTACCTCGGCAACTCCGGCCTGAAGATCTCCGAGATCACCTACGGCAACTGGCTCACCCACGGCTCGCAGGTGGAGAACGACGTCGCGACGCAGTGCGTCCACGCCGCGCTCGACAACGGCATCACGACGTTCGACACCGCTGACGTCTACGCGAACACCAAGGCTGAGACGGTGCTCGGCGAGGCCCTCAAGGGCCAGCGCCGTGAGTCGCTCGAGATCTTCACGAAGGTCTACTGGCCCACGGGCCCGGGCGGACCCAACGACAGCGGCCTGTCGCGCAAGCACATCATGGAGTCGATCAACGGCTCGCTGCGCCGACTGCAGACCGACTACGTCGACCTGTACCAGGCGCACCGCTTCGACACCGAGACGCCGCTCGAGGAGACGATGCAGGCGTTCGCGGACGTCGTCCGCCAGGGGAAGGCCCTCTACATCGGCGTGTCGGAGTGGACCGCCGACCAGATCCGCGCCGGCCACGCGCTGGCCAAGGACCTCGGCGTCCAGCTCGTGTCGAGCCAGCCGCAGTACTCGATGCTCTGGCGCGTGATCGAGGACGAGGTCGTCCCGACCTGTCGAGAGCTCGGCATCAGCCAGGTCGTCTGGTCCCCCATCGCGCAGGGCGTCCTCACCGGCAAGTACCTGCCGGGCCAGCCGCCGCCGGAGGGCTCACGCGCCACGGACGCGTCGGGCGGCGCCGACATGATCAAGCGCTTCATGGACGACGACGTCCTGACCCGCGTGCAGGACCTCAAGCCGGTCGCCGACGACCTGGGCCTCAGCATGGCTCAGCTGGCCATCGCCTGGGTGCTGCAGAACGACAACGTGGCCACCGCGCTCGTCGGCGCCTCGCGCCCGGAGCAGGTGCACGACAACGTCAAGGCCGCCGGCGTGAAGATCCCGGCCGAGGCGATGGAGCGCATCGACGAGGCGCTCGGCTCGATCGTCGAGACCGACCCCGGCAAGACCGCCGAGAACGCGCCGAAGCGCCGGCCGAGCTGACGGCGTCCTGACCATGCCGCGCGCCCTCACCCGCGACGAGGCCGTCGCCCGACGCGAGCTGCTGTCCGTCCGCTCCTACCAGGTCAACCTCGACCTGGTAGGAGCGGAGGCGGACGACACGTTCACCTCGACGGTCAGCGTGGACTTCACCTGCGCCGAGCGGGGGGCCTCGACGTGGCTGGAGCTCAAGGCGGCCGAGCTGGTGTCGGCCGAGCTCAACGGTCGGGCCCTCGACGCCAGTGCCTGGCAGGACGACCGGCTGAGCCTGCACGACCTGCAGGACACCAACCACGTCACCGTCACGGCGCGGATGGCCTACTCCCGCACCGGTGAGGGCCTGCACCGCTACACCGACCCCGAGGACGGCCAGGTCTACCTGTACAGCCAGGCGTTCCTCGACGACGCCCCCCGGCTGTTCGCGTGCTTCGACCAGCCCGACCTCAAGGCGAAATTCACGCTGCGCATCAGCGCGCCGCCGTCCTGGGTGGTGCTGTCGAACACCGCGGGCGAGCAGGGCGAGCCGGGCCGCTGGACCTTCGCGACGAGCCAGCGCATCTCGACCTACCTCGTCGCCGTCGTCGCCGGCCCGTACCACGGCGTGCGCGGGCACCACGACGGGATCGACCTGGGCGTCTGGTGTCGCCAGTCGATGGCGCCGTACCTCGACGCCGAGCGGTTGCTGGCCACGACCGCGGTGGGCTTCGACTACTTCCACGAGCTGTTCGGTGTGCGCTACCCGTTCGGCAAGTACGACCAGGCCTTCGTCCCCGAGTTCAACGCCGGAGCGATGGAGAACCCCGGCCTGGTGACCTTCCGCGACGAGTACTACCTGCCGCGAGGCACCGTCACCGCCGACGACCGCGAGAACCTCGCGAACACCCAGCTGCACGAGATGGCCCACATGTGGTTCGGCAACCTCGTGACGATGCGCTGGTGGGACGACCTGTGGCTCAACGAGTCCTTCGCCGAGTACCTCGCCTACCGCGCTGCTGCCGAGGCCGCCGGCCAGCCGGGCTCGTGGACGGCGTTCCTGGTGAAGCGCAAGGCGTGGGGCTACCGCGCCGACCAGCTCTCGAGCACTCACCCGGTGGCCGGTGAAGCCGCCGACACCGGCGCCGCCCTGCTGAACTTCGACGGCATCTCCTACGCGAAGGGCGCCTCCGCGCTGCGCCAGCTCGTGGAGTGGCTGGGTGACGAGGCGTTCCTCACCGGGCTGCGGCAGCACTTCGCCGACCACGCCTTCGACAACGCCTCGCTCAGCGACCTCGTCGACGCCCTCAGCAGCGCCAGCGGTCGCGACGTGTCGACCTGGGCCGATCAGTGGCTGCGCACGAGCGGGCCGAGCACGCTGTCGCTGGCCGTCACGGACGACGGCGCCGGGCGCTACACGCGGGTCGCGGTCCGACAGGACGCCCCGCAGCGCCTGCGGCCGCACCGCATGGCGATCGGGTTGTTCGACCTGGACGGCGACGCCCTGGTGCGCCGCGCCCTGGTAGCGGCCGACGTCTCGGCCGACCCCGAGTCACCAGTGCCGGCACTCACTGGCCAGCCGGTGGCCGATCTGCTCCTGCCCAACGACGGCGACCTCACCTACGCGCTCGTCGACCTCGACGACGCCTCACTCACGACGGTGCGCGAGCACCTCGTCGGCCTCACCGACCCCCTCGCCCGAGCCCTGGTCTGGCTGACCGTCAGCGAGATGATGGGCCGGGGCACCTTCGCGCCGTCCGGGTTCGTCGGCCTCACCGCCCGGGCGCTGGGGCCGCTTGACCCGCAGCCGGTGACCGCGCGCGTGGTGCGCGACGCGATCACGGCAGCCGACCTGTGGTCACCCACCGACCAGCGGGACGCACTGCTGAGCACGCTCGCCCACGCGCTGCTGCAGCTCGCCCGTGACGCCGCACCAGGCAGCGACCAGCAGCTCGAGCTCGTGCGCGGGCTCGTCGAGATCACCCGCGACGCCGACCTCCTGCGCGACTGGCTGGCCGGAGTGACGGTGCCGCAGGGGGTCGCGGTCGACGACGACCTGCGCTGGCGCCTGCTGCACCGGGCAGCGACCCTCGGCGCGGTCCGCGACGACGACATCGCTGCCGAGCGCGAACGCGACCGCTCCAGCAGCGGCGCCCTGCACGCGCTCACCGCTCGCGCAGCCCTGCCGACACCGCAGGCCAAGGAACAGGCCTGGACGAGCGCGGTCGAGGGTCGCCTCAGCAACCACGAGCTGCTCGCGGTGGCCTTGGGCTTCTGGAGCGCCGACCAACGCGAGCTGCTCGCGCCGTACGTCGACCGGTTCGCGGCCGACTACCCCGGCTTCGCCGCGACGCAGTCGGCCGAGATGGTGCAGCTGTTCGGCCGCGGGCTCTTCCCGAGCACGGCCGTCGAGACCAGCACCGTCGACCTGGCCGAGCGGGTGCTGGCAGAGCCGGCGTTGCCTGCCGCCGCCCGGCGGTCGGTGGCCGACCGGCGCGACGAGATCCTGCGTGGCCTGCGGGCTCGGCAGGCCGAGACCGCCCGGTAGCGCTACTGCGCGGGGCGCAGGCTCATCGGCCCGTAGATCTCCGTCTCGCCCTCGCGCAGGAACACGGCGTCGACGCCAGCCTCGACGAGCGAGCGCCACTCCTCGCCCAGCCAGCTCTCGGCGTCGGACTGGGTGGGAAAGCTCGTGGTGGTCACGCTGTCGGCAGCGACGTCCTTGCCGTCGGCGTCGACGTAGCGCCAGGTCCAGGTCTCGCTCATGGCTCGACCCTACGGGGTCGCGAGGTCGAGCAGCGCGGTGACGGTGCGCCACGTGCGCACCGTGCCATCACTCAGCGCCTTGGCCTGGGGGGCGCGCAGCCACGGCTGACCGAGCCCGGCGGGGGTGCGCAGGTAGGCGTGCGCACCTGACACCACGAGCTCGGCGCCGTTCAGCAGTCCTGTGCGCACCTCGGCCTCGACGGGCGCCGGCAGCGGCGCGGGCAGGAACGACACGTGCACCTGCTCGGTGTCGAGGAAGGGCAGGTCGTCGACGACTCCCTGCAGCTGCTGCGGTGTCCGGACGATCACCGGCACGTCGAAACCGAACCGCGAGCGGAGCCCTCGTTCCATGGTGGCCCCCACCGCGGTCGCGCTGCGCTGCGACGACGAGCAGATCACGTTGCCGCTCGCGATGTAGGTGCGGACGTCGGTGAGCCCGAGGTCAGCGCAGAGCGCCCGCAGCTCGGCCATGGGCACCTTGTGGCGCGGCCCCAGGTTGATGCCGCGCAGCAGCATGACCCACGTCCCCATCGACCCTCCGTGCGTTCGGTGCCGGTGCCGCCGGCTGCGTGAGCGCCGCGACCTCGCCGATGACGACGACAGCCGGGGCGGTGACCTGCTCGCGGCTCATCATGGCGGCGACCTGCGACAACGAAGAGCGGAGCACGCGCTGCGTGGGCAGGCCGCCGTCCTCGACGACCGCGACGGGCGTGTTCTGCGCGAGCCCGTGGGCGACGAGCTCGGTGGCGATCGCCGGCAGGGTGGCCACGGCCATGAGGCAGACGATCGTGGTGCCGGTGCGGGCGAGCGCCCCCCAGTTGACCGTGCTGTCCGGGTGACCGGGCGGCAGGTGGCCCGAGACGACCGAGAACCCCTGCGACACACCGCGGTGCGTGACCGGCACACCGGCCAGGCCCGGCACGCTGACCGCGCTGGTCACGCCCGGCACGACCTCGACGTCGATGCCGGCGTCGGCGCAGGCCGTGAGCTCCTCGAAGCCCCGGCCGAAGACGAACGGGTCGCCGCCCTTGAGTCGCACCACCGTGCGTCCCGCCCTGGCGTGCCGCACGAGCAGCGCGTTGATCGCCTCCTGCGTCGTGAGCGCACCGCGCGGCAGCTTGGCCACGTCGACCACCTCGACGTCGGGGTGCAGGCCGTCGAGCGCCGCGAGCGGAGCGAGGCGGTCGGCGAGCACGACGTCGGCCTCGGCCAGCCGCTCGTAGCCCCGCCGCGTGAGCAGGCCCGGGTCGCCGGGTCCCCCACCGACCAGCACCACACGTCCGTGGCGCGGCCCCCGGTGCGCGCGCCCGGACTCCGCGCGGCCGGCCCGCAGCTCGACCTCGACGGCAGCGACGGCCGCGTCTCTCAGACGGGCCGAGCGCACCGGGTCGCGTCCCGACAGCACGGCCACGCTCGCCGGACCGCTGCGCCCGACGGCCGGCGTCCAGGCCGTGGCGGTGGTGGCGTCGTCGGCGCGCGAGCACCACAGATGCCGGGTCGTGGCGTCCTGCAGCACCTCGGCATTCACCTCAGGGTCGTTCGTGCAGGCGAAAACCAGCCAGGCCTCGTCGAGGTCGGCCGGGCGGTACCCCCGCTGGTGCCAGGTGAGCCGCTGCCGATCGGCCAGGTCGCGCAGGGCCGGGACGACATCCGGCGCGACGAGCCGGACGTCAGCTCCGGCCTCCAGCAGCCGGGCCACCCGCCGCAGCGCCACCGGGCCGCCGCCCACCACGAGCACGCAGCGGTCGGCCACCCGCAGGCCCAGCAGCAGCGGGTCGGTCGTCGTGGTGCTCGTCATCCGGACATCCTGCCCGCCACGCGGCCGCCCACCAGGGGATGCCCACACTGCGAACACGACCTCGATCCAGCGGTGATCCAGCGGTGATCCAGCGGTTGTGCCGAGCGTCTCACCGGCGTGCTTTGACACCCCTTCGCGGCACGTGGGACGGTTGCGCCACCTGACACCCACGGTCGGGGGAAGCCGGTCGAAGTCCGGCGCTGACCCGCAACCGTAGGCCGCAGCCCCGTCGTCCCGGCGGGTGCTGAGGTGAGCCGGAGTACCGGATCGTGGGCCAGGCTCCGACATTTCCGCCGAGGACTGCGGTACGGAGCCGGACGTCGGCCCGTCTTCGTGCGTGCCGATCTCCCGCACCTACACCGCGAGGAGGTCAGCACATGAGATCGAGATCCACGTCGTCCCGTCGCGCCCGCGTGAGCGCGCGCACCGCTGTCGCGCTGCTGGTCGTCGCGCTCGCCGCACTGGTGGCCGCACCCCAGGCGCAGGCGGCCGCCTACCGCTACTGGGGCTACTTCCAGCTCACGAACGGCACGTGGGCGTTCGCGCAGAAGGGCCCGGACCAGACGGTGCCGAAGGACGGCTCGGTCGAGGGCTGGCGGTTCGCCGTCGCCGACCAGTCGTCGACGCGCACGCCGCGCGTGACTCCGACCTTCGACCAGCTCTGCTCGGGCAAGACCACGGCCAACGGTCAGAAGCTCGTCGGCCTGGTCGTCGACTTCGGGCGCCCGGCCGACAGCAGCGACGGCAGCACGCCGCCGGCCCCGCGCGGCGAGTGCGTGAGCGTCCCTCAGGACGCCACCGGCTCCGCGGTGCTGGCGGCCGCCGGCCTGACGCTGCGCGTCGACAAGGGCCTGATGTGCGGCATCCAGAACTGGCCGGCGTCCGGCTGCGGTGACCCGGTCGCCGAGGTGCCCGCTGCGGCGAAGAGCCCGGACACGTCGATCACCCTGCCGGCCAAGGCGAGCGCGGCCAACGACGCCCCGGACGAGGACGCCCCGGACGAGGACGCCGGAGGTGGCGGACTGCCCACCGCGGCCTGGATCGGGATCGCCGCCGTCGTGGTCATCGCCGCCGGCCTCGGGCTGATGGCCCGCCGTCGCAGCGCGGGGCTGGACGACTGATGCCGTCGATCGCCCGCAGCCACCCGTCACCGCGCCTGCTTCACCCGGTGGCCTGGTGGTTGTGGGCGATCGGCCTGGCCACGGCCGCGAGCCGCACGACGAACCCCCTGCTGCTGGCGGTCGTCGTGGCCGTCGCTGGATACGTCGTGTCGGCTCGACGCGAGGTGGGGGCCGCCTCGCCATACGGTGCGTTCCTGCGGCTTGGACTCTTCGTCATCGTGGCACGTGTCGTGCTGTCGGCACTCCTCGGGGGAGGGGTGCCCGGCACCACTGTGCTCTTCCGGCTGCCGGAGCTGCCGCTGCCGACCGGCTCGACGAACCTGCGGCTCGGCGGCCCCGTCTCGCTCGAGCAGGTGCTCGCGGCTGCCTACGAGGGCGCGCGGCTGGCCGCCGTGCTGGCCTGCATCGGCGCCGCCAACGCACTGGCCAGCCCGCGGAGACTGCTGCGCTACGTGCCGGCCACGCTGTACGAGGTCGGCACCGCCGTCGTCGTCGGCCTCACCTACGCACCGCAGATGGTCGAGGACGCCCGCCGCGTGCGGGCCGCGCGCCGCTTGCGCGGCCACGACGGTCGCAGCCCGCGCGAGCTGATGCGACTCGCCGTTCCGGTGCTCGACGGTGCGCTCGAGCGCGCCCTCGACCTAGCGGCGTCCATGGAGTCCCGCGGGTACGGGCGCTCGGTGCACCGCGACGCGCGGTCGCGCCGGCTCGCCACCGCGCTGACTCTCGTCGGACTCACCGGCGTCGTCGCGGGCACGTACGGCGTCCTGGACGCCGGCTCGGCGCCGCTGCTGGGTCTGCCGCTGCTCGGCGTGGGGGCTGCCGTCGCTGCCGCCGCCCTGGTCGTCGGCGCTCGGCGCGACCCGCGTTCGCGCTACCGGCCGGACCCTTGGGCCCTGCCCGAGTGGGTGGTAGCGACCAGTGGCTGCGTCGCCGCCGCCGTGGTCATCGCAGCCGCTCAGCGCCACGAGCCCGGGCTGGTGCCGCAGACGGTGCCCGCCGTCTTCCCCGTGCTGCCGTGGTTGGCGACAGCCGGGGCCGCCGTCAGTCTCGTGGCGGCCTGGGCGGCACCCCTTCCACCGACCAGGGCGCGGCTGCACCCGGCCCGCAGCGCACCCGATACGGTCGACGAGGACTTCAGGAGCGCAGCGTGATCACCTTCGACAGGGTCGGCGTCCGGTTCGCGGACCGCGAGCACCCGGTGCTCGACGACGTCACGCTCGAGGTCGCGGAGGGCGAGCTCGCGCTGGTGGTCGGCGAGACCGGTAGCGGCAAGACGACGCTGCTGCGCTGCGTCAACGGCCTCGTACCGCACTTCAGTGGCGGCACCCTCGCGGGCCGAGTGGTCGTCGACGGCCGCGACACCCGCACCCACCGGCCCCGCGACCTCGCCGAGGTGGTGGGCTTCGTCGGCCAGGACCCCACCGCCGCCTTCGTCACCGACACGGTCGAGGAGGAGCTCGCCTACGGCATGGAGTCGCTGGGCCTCCCGGGTGACGTCATGCGCAAGCGGGTCGAGGAGACGCTCGACCTGCTCGGCCTCGCCGACGTGCGCGCGCGGTCCCTCCGCACGCTGTCGGGCGGCCAGGCGCAGCGGGTCGCGATCGGTGGCGTGCTCGCCGCCCACCCGCGGGTGCTGGTGCTCGACGAGCCCACGTCGGCCCTGGATCCCGTTGCGGCCGAAGAGGTCTTGGCCGCTCTCACCCGTTTGGTGCACGACCTCGGCCTGACGGTGCTGATGGCCGAGCACCGGCTCGAGCGGGTCGTGCAGTACGCCGACCGCGTCGTCACGGTCGAGCACGGCACGGTGCGCCAGGACGACCCCCGTCGGGCGATGCTGACCTCGCCAGTCACTCCCCCTGTCGTCGACCTCGGGTTGCTGGCCGGTTGGGACCCGCTGCCGCTGTCGGTGCGCGAGGCGCGTCGCCACGCCGGCGGCCTGCGCGAGCGGTTGGCCGGGCGCCCCCCCGCCCAGCTGCGGCCGGTGCCTCATGGCGAGGCTCGACCACTGCTGCAGGTCGAGCGGCTCGTCGTCCATCGAGGGCACGCGCCGGTGCTCCGCTCACTCGACCTGACGGTCGCCGGAGGCGAGATCGTCGCGGTGATGGGGCGCAACGGCGTCGGCAAGTCCACCTTGCTCGCCGCCGCGGCAGGTCAGCTCGGCGTGCGGGCCGGGCGCGTGCGCGCCGACGGGCACGACCCCGCGTCGCTCCGCCCGCGCGAGCTCGTGAAGCACGTCGGGCTGGTCCCCCAGGATCCCGGCCTGCTGCTCTATGCGGACTCGGTCGGCACTGAGTGCCGCACCGCAGACGACGACCTCCGGCTCGCGCCCGGCACCGTCCGTGCGGTGCTGCGCGAGCTGGCTCCGGACGTCCACGACGAGACGCACCCGAGGGACCTGTCCGAGGGGCAGCGGCTTGCTCTGGCCATGGCGATCGTGCTGGCCAAGCAGCCACCGCTGCTGCTGCTCGACGAGCCCACCCGAGGGTTCGACTACGGCGCCAAGGCCCGGCTCGTCAACCTCCTGCTGAGGTTGCGCGCGCAGGGCCACGGCGTAGTGCTCGCCAGCCACGACGTCGAGCTGGTGGCGGCGGTGGCTGACCGCGTCGCACTGCTGGCCGAGGGCGAGGTCGTCGCCGACGGGCCGGTGCGCGCGGTCCTGGCCGGCTCCCCCGCCTTCGCACCCCAGGTGGCCAAGGTGCTGCACCCCCAGCCGTGGCTGACGGTGGCGGACGTCGAAGCCGCCCTGGCGGCGTCATGAGCTCTGCGGCAACGCGTTCCGCCACGCCGCTCGTGCGCGTGCGCTGGGTGTCGGCGTTCACCCTCGCGGTCACGCTGCTCGTCGGGGTCGCAGCGTTCGCCTGGCCGTTTGTCGTGACACCGGACGCCAGCTTGGCCCACGGCGGCGACGCCCCGTGGCTGTTCGTGTTGCTGCTCGCGCTCATGGGTGCACTCGTGCTCGCCGAGCTGGGCGCGGGTGGCCTCGACGCAAAGACCGTTGCGGTGCTTGGGGTCCTGGCGGCGCTCGGCGGCGCGCTGCGGGTGGTGTCGGCGGGCACGGCAGGGCTCGAACCCATCTTCTTCCTCCTCGTCGTCGGAGGCCGGGTGCTCGGCCGCGGAGCGGGTTTCGTCCTCGGGGCGCTGGCCGTGCTGGTCGGTGCGTTCCTCACCGGCGGCGTCGGGCCGTGGGCGCCGTTCCAGATGGTCGCGGCCGGCATGGTGGGGCTGGGCGCCGCCAGCCTGCCGCGCGCCAGCGGTCGCCGAGAGATCTGGCTGCTGGCCGCCTACGGGCTCCTCGCGGGCATCGCCTACGGCGTCGTCATGAACCTGTGGTTCTGGCCGTTCGCCACCACCGGCCCGGACGGCGGCGTGTTCGTGCCCGGAGACCCGTTGGGGGCCAACATCTCTCGGTACGCCGCTTTCTACCTTCTGACCAGTTTGGGTTGGGATTTGCCACGGGGCGTACTCACCGCAGTACTCGTTGTAGTTGCCGGTCGTCCAGTTCTCGGCTCGCTTCGGCGTGGCGCGCGACGCGCCGCGTTCGCCGCACCAGGATGGTTTTCGCCGGAGGTCCCCACACCGGCGCCTACTGCTCGCCCACCTCGTCGAACGGACCCCTGATGCGCGTCCGCCTGCTCGGTACCGGCTCGGCCGACGGCTGGCCGAACGCCTTCTGCGACTGCGCCTCGTGCCTGGCCGCCCACCGGGCCGGCCAGTGGCGCGGGCCGACGTCCGCGCTGGTCGACGACCGCATCCTGCTCGACTGTGGGCCCGAGACCCCGCGCGCCGCGCTGCGCCACGGCACCGGCCTGCAGCGGGTGACTCACGTCCTCATCACCCACAACCACCCGGACCACAGCGCTCCCATGGCGCTGCTCGCGCGCAGCTGGGCGGGCCGCACCGAGCCGCTCACGGTCGTCGGCACCGAGTCGGTCATCGCCTCGTGGTGCCTGTGGGTCGGGCCTGACGAGCCGATCCGCTGGCGCGTGGTGCTTCCGGGTGACGTGCTGGACGCCGACGGCTACACGGTGCGCGTGCTCGCCGCGGCGCACGGCGACGAGCAGGCCGTCGTGTACGACGTCGCCGCACCGACCGGAGAGCGCGTGCTCTACGCCACCGACACCGGTCCCCTGCCGGCGGCCACGATCAGCGCGACGACCGACGCGCAGTACGACCTCGTGCTGCTGGAGGCGACGTTCGGCGACCGCCGGGGCCCGGGGCGCCCGGCCGGCCAGGACCACCTCGACCTGTCGACCTTCGCCGACCAGATGGTGCGCCTGCGGGGCGCGCGCGCCCTCACCCGCGGCAGCCGCGTGGCGGCCGTCCACCTGTCGCACCAGAGCCCGCCCGACCTGCGTCCGCGCCTCGCCGCGTGGGGCGTCCAGGTCGTCGAGGACGGGCACGAGTTCGTGCTCGACCGCGCTGCCCGGGGCCGCCGGCTCGCTGAGACGCGGCCGACCATCGCGGCCAGCGGGCGGCCCTCGCGGCGCACGCTGGTGCTCGGTGGCGTGCGATCCGGGAAGTCAGCCGTCGCCGAGCAGCTGCTCGCTGCCGAGCCGCAGGTCACGTACGTCGCCACCGGAACACCTCCCGACGGCGAGGACGCCGAGTGGACCGAGCGGGTCGCGCGCCACCGCGCCGACCGGCCGGAGCACTGGACGACGGTGGAGACCACGGACCTAGCGGCGGTGCTGCGCTCCGCCACCTCGCCCCTCGTCGTCGACTGCCTCGGCACGTGGCTGACCCGCGTGCTGGGGGACGTGGGTGCCTGGGACGAGCAGCCGGGCTGGCGCACCCGGCTCGACGACCGGGTCGACGAGCTGCTGGAGGCCTGGCACGCGGTGGGTGTGCCGGTGGTGGCCGTGAGCAACGAGGTGGGTGCCGGTGTCGTCCCCGCGACCTGGTCGGGACGCGTGTTCCGCGACGAGCTGGGGCGGCTCAACACCCGGCTGTCGTCGGCGAGCGAGAGCGTGCTGCTGGTGATCGCCGGCCGTGCCGTCGACCTCGCCACCCTGCCGCTCGCCCTGTCCACGTCGCCCGCCACGTCGCCCGCCACGTCGCCCGCCACGTCGCCCGCGCCGGCGCAGGAGGCCGCCGGGCCGGCGCCGGCGGCCGCTGCCACGCCTCCTGCGCAGCGCGTCGCCACCCATCGCGCGCCGGCCGTGCCGCCGCATCTGCAACCGCTCCAGCAGCCGCCGCACCAGCCGACCCAGCAGCCGCCGCACCAGCCGACCCAGCAGCCGCCGCACCAGCCGAAGCCAGCGCACCGAGTCGCCCCGCCGCTGCACGCCGTCAACGGCATGCGCTCCGACGACACGCAGGTGCAGCCCGCGATACCCGACCGCGACTGGCCGCTGGTGGACCTCACGGTGCACGAGCGCCGCGGCCCGTTCGAGCAGGACTCCGCGTGACGGCTGACATCGACCTGGTCGCCCTGCGCCAGGCGGTCGGCCTGCGCGACGTCGAGGCGGCGTCCGACACCCGCCTGCGCCTGGACGGGCTGGTCAAGCCGCTGGGCTCCCTCGGCCGGCTCGAGCAGCTGGCCGTCTGGCTGTCCGGAGCGCAGGGCCAGTGCCCGCCGCGTGCGCTGGACGACGTCCGAGTCGTCGTGTTCGCCGGTGACCACGGCATCGCGACGTCCGGCGTCTCGGCCTACCCGCGCGAGGTCACGGGCGCGATGGTGCGCACCTTCCTCGCCGGCAAGGCGGGGATCAACGCGCTGGCGCGCCTGCACGGCGCGACGGTGCGGGTGCTCGACCTCGGCGTCGACGCCGACACGAGCGACCTCCCGGCCGCCGTGACGCGTCACAAGGTGCGCCGCGGGTCCGGCTCGATCGACGTCGAGGACGCCCTCACCGACGAGCAGGTCGTCGCGGCGTTCCGGGCCGGAGCCGCCGTCGCCGACGAGGAGGTCGACTCCGGAGCCGACCTGCTGGTGCCGGGTGACATGGGGATCGGCAACACCACGGTGGCTGCGGCGCTCGTGGCGGCGCTGCTCGACCTGCAGGCCCTCGACGTCGTGGGCACCGGCACCGGCGTCGACGACGACGCGTGGGCGCGCAAGGTTGCTGCCCTGCGCGACGCCCTCTACCGGTCGCGGGCGGTGCGCGACGACCCGCTCGCCGTGCTGCGCACGGTCGGCAGCGCCGACACGGCGGCGATGACGGGCTTCCTCGTGCAGGCCGCGGTGCGCCGTACGCCGGTGCTGCTCGACGGTGTCGTCTCGTGCGCGTGTGCGCTGGTGGCCCGCCGCCTCGTCGACCCGGCCAGCCACTGGTGGCTCGCTGGTCACCGCTCGACCGAGCCGGCGCAGCACCGGGCCCTGGACGTGCTGGGCCTCGAGCCGCTCGTTGACCTCGGCATGCGGCTCGGTGAGGGCACCGGCGCGCTCACGGCCCTGCCGGTACTGCGAGCGGCGCAGGCGATGGCGGCCGAGATGGGGCTGCTCGCCGAGCTCATGGGCGAGTCGCCGGGCGCGTCCGACGACGAGTCCACCGACGGGGATCCCGCACCGACCAGCGACCTCGACGCCACGTGAGCCGCCGCGCCGTCACGTCCGACGGCCTGCGGCTGGCGGTGGGCACGCTCACGGCGCTGCGCGTGCCGCCGCCGTCGCGGGTCGACCGTGCGGTGGCCGGTGCGGGCATGCTGCTGGCACCGGTGGCGGCCCTGGTGCCCGCTGCGGCGGTCGCGGTGGTGATGGCGGCAGGCACCGCGCTGCAGGCTCCGCCGCTGCTGGTCGGCGCTCTCGCCGTCGGCGCCCTGGCGCTGTCCACGCGCGGGCTGCACCTGGACGGGCTGGCCGACACGGCGGACGGGCTGGGCAGCAGCTACGACCGTGAGCGAGCGCTGGCCGTCATGCGCACCGGAGACGTCGGCCCGATGGGCACCGCGACGCTCGTCGTGGTGCTGCTCGGACAGGCCGCAGCGCTGTCGGGGCTGAGCTCGCTGTCGTGGTGGCGCGCTGCGCTGCTGGCTGGCCTCGGTGTCGTCGTCTCGCGGTCGATGCTGCCGATCGCCTGCGCCGTAGGGATTCCGGCCGCTCGGTCAGAGGGGCTGGGCGCGACCGTAGCCGGGTCGGTGCGGCGTCCGTGGGCGGTCGCGGTAGTGCTCGCGACAGCGGCCGTCACCTGCGCCCTGCTGGCTGGTGCCGGCGTGCCCTGGTGGGTCGGTGTCGTCGCGGTCGCGGTGTGCACCGGCGTCGTCGCCGCCGTCATCGCCCGCTGCTCGAACCGCTTCGGCGGCATCACCGGAGACGTCCTCGGTGCCGTCGTCGAGCTCGCGCTGCTGGCCGGCTGGGCGGCTCTGTCGGTCGGAGCAGGGATGGGTGCAGCGAGCCTGGGGTGATCACCCCAGGTTAGCTGCACCCACGAACCCGCTCACGGACGTCACTCGCCCCACGTCAGGACCGGCCGGCGCGCACCAGCCCCGACTCGTACGCCCAGACCACCGCCTGGGTCCGATCACGCAGGCCCAGCTTCGTCAGGATCCGCGTCACGTGCGTCTTCACCGTGGCCTCGGACAGGAAGAGGCGCCCGGCGATCTCGGCGTTGGATCGGCCGTGCGCGATCTCGCCCAGCACCTCGCACTCGCGCTCGGTGAGCGGGTCCAGCATCTCCGGACGCGGAGCACCCGGAGGCGGCTGGCGGACGAACTGCTCGATCATGCGACGCGTGATGGTGGGCGCCAGCAACGCGTCGCCGCGGGCGGCCGACCGCACCGCGTCTACGAGAGACTCCGGCGGGATGTCCTTGAGCAAGAAGCCACGGGCGCCGGCCTTCATCGCCGCGTAGACGTACTCGTCCAGGTCGAACGTCGTCAGCATCACGATGGCGGTGCGGTGCTCCGCCAGCCGTCGCGTCGCCTCGATGCCGTCCAGGCCGGGCATGCGCACGTCCATCAGCGTGACGTCGGGATCTCGGTCGTTCACGACCTCGATGGCGCGGCGTCCATCAGCGGCTTCCCCGACCACGTCGAGATCAGCTTGGGTACGCAGGATCGAGACGAGTCCCGCCCGGACCAGGGCCTGGTCGTCCACGACCACCACCGTCGTCATCCGGCGACCTCGGTGCGGTTCGCGCGGGTCGCGGTGGCAGCGACCGGCAGGCGGGCCACCACCGCGAAGCCGCCCTGGTCCGTCGGCCCGGCGGCGAGGGTGCCGTCGAACATCGAGACCCGCTCGCGCATCCCGCGTAGCCCATGCCCTCCCCCGCTCGCCGATCCGGTGCTGCCAGGCCCGTTCGCCACACCCACCACGAGCTCGTCGTCCCCTGTGGTGACCCTGATGTCGCAGGCCACGTCCCCGGCGTGGCGGATGACGTTCGTCAGCGACTCCTGGACGATCCGGTACGCCGCCAGCTGGATGCTGTCGGGCAGCTCGAGGTCGACGTCGATTCGCGACCTGACGGTCATCCCGCCGGCGCGAAAGCGTTCGACCAGGGCGTGGACGTCGGCGAGTCCAGGGAGTGGCTCGAGGGAGCCTGCACCCTCGGTGCGCATCACACCGAGGGTGCGCCGCAGCTCGGCGAGCGCTCGGCGTCCGGTCTCCTCCGACGCCTTCAGCTCTGCGGGCACTGGCTGCCCGCTCGTCTCCAGGCGCAATCGCGCCGCTCCCAGCTGGATCGTCATCAGGCTCACGGCGTGAGCGATCACGTCGTGCATCTCGGCGGCGATCCGCCGCCGCTCCTCGTGCACCGCCTGCTCCTCACGGTGCTCCTGCTCCGCGGCCAGCTGAGCGAGAGCCACCGAGAGCCTGCTGCGCTGCTCGCTGACCCGCCCGACGAGCTGGCCTGCGAGCTGGGCCGCACCGAACATGACCAAGGCGAAGAACGCGTCGCTGAGCGGCATCGCGTCGTTGTGCAGGGCGACGCTGGCCCCGGCCAGGGTGGCTGCTGGCGCCGCCCACTGCCACCACCGCAGGCGAGCCCGCGCGACGGTGAAGACGACCAGCATCAGCGGCAGCATGTTGCCCCAGAACAGGATGGTCCGCGGGACGGCCAGGGCAGGTAGCGCCACGGCTGCCGTCATCAGCGCGAAACACAGGCGTGGCCGGGTGCTGCGCAGCACCAGGGGCATCGTCACCACGACCTGCAGCGCGCTGTTCAGCCACAGCGGGCCGGCGCGGTAGCCGTCGTCCCACCCCACGTGCAGCTCCACCTGCGCGAGCACCGTGAAGAAGGCCGCGAGCGCTCCGTCGATCACGAGGGGCGGCAGGTGCCGCACCTGCAGCCGGCGCGTCATGGCCGCCAGCGTAGGAGGTCGCGAGGCGTCGCGCGTCGTTCTCGAGATGTACTCGCGTCGTCTCTGAGAGGTAGTCGTGGCGCCGCCACGTGACGTCGCTCGGACGACAGGCGTCGACCTGCAGCGCGATGTGACGGCGCCCCAGCAGCACGGACGATCGAACGACTCGCACCACCTCGCATCGATCGCTCCCAGGAGGAACCGCATGGCGACCACGCTTGCAACCGATCCGGCCACGCGTCACCGCCCGCAGCTCACGGGCAACGCCCTCGTGCTCGCCGGCATCGCGATCTACCTGCTCGAGTTCGTCGGCTTCGCCCTCGCGGGGGTGGGCAGCCTGTACAACGAGCCGGGCACCTCCGCCTCGCAGGCGCTCGCCTCGTACGCGGGCACCGAGGGAGGCTACGGCTTCTTGATCGGCTGGTTGGGCATCGTGCTCTTCGGGCGACTGACCATGATCGTCGGCGTCCGCAAGGCGCTCTCTGACTCCGGTCGGCCGTCCGGGGTGATGGACGTCGCCATCATCGCCATGGGCTCGTCCGTGGTCGTCGAGATCGCCTCCGTCGTCCTGGGCGCGAGTGCGGCGACGCTCGCGGCGCGAGGAGAGGACGTCGGCGCGCTCGCCGTCGACCGGGTCGCCTGGTACTTCAACTCGGCTATCTACGCCCCCGTCGCGGTCGCGCTGGTGCTGACGATGGCGGCGATGTGGCGGTCGGGCCTGTTCTCCAAGGCGCTGTGTGCCCTCGGCTCGGTGGGCGCGGCGACCTGCGTCGGGTCGGCCCTCCTGACGGACCCGGCGCGCTGGGAGCTGCAGGACACCTTCTCGACGGGCTTCTTCCTGGTGGTGGCCTGGGCGTTGTGGACCGGCGTGGTGCTCCTGCGCCAGCGGCGTCCGTAGGCGTCGACCCTCACGAGTGCGGCGATGGGTGCAGCGAACCTGGGGTGATCACCCCAGGTTCGCTGCACCCACGAAAGCACCCACCGAGGTCACTCGCCGCGGGTCTGCACCTGCACGAACGGCGGCTTGACGACCCGGCAGCGCAGGCCACGTCCGCGCACGTCGACGACGACCTCGTCGCCCTCGCCCACCCCACGCTGCAGCAGCGCCAACGCGATGCCTTGCTTGAGGGTGGGCGAGAACGTGCCGGACGTCGTCCGGCCCACCTCGTCGCCGCCGTCGAGCCGCACCGTGCAGCCGTCGCGCGGGATGCCGCGCTCGAAGGCGAGCAGGCCCCACAGCTGGCGAGCGGCCCCGGTCTCCTTCTCGGCCACCAGCGCGTCGCGCCCCCAGAACGCCGGCTTCTTCCAGCCCACGGCCCAGCCCGCCCGCGCCTGCACCGGCGTGATGTCGAGCGACAGCTCGTGGCCGTGCAACGGGTAGCCCATCTCGGTGCGCAGGGTGTCGCGCGCGCCGAGGCCCGCGATCCGCCCGTCGTGCTGCTGCATGGCCTCGCCCAGGGCGTCCCACAGCTCGACGGTGACGTCCCACGGGACCAGCAGCTCGTAGCCGCGCTCGCCGGTGTAGCCGGTGCGGCAGACGACGAGGTCCGCCCCGCGCCACGTGGTGTCGACGAAGCTCATGTAGTCGTGCCCGGTGGGCAGGCCCAGGGCCTGCAGCACCTCGTCGCTGCGCGTGCCCTGCACCGCCAGCACCCCGTACGTCGTGTGCTCGTCAGTCACCTCGACGCCGGCCGGTGCCTCGGCGGCCAGACGCCGCACGACCTCGGCGGTGTTGGCGGCGTTCGGCACGAGCAGCACCTCGTGGTCGGAGCGCAGGTAGGCGATGAGGTCGTCGACGACACCACCCGTGGCGTCGCAGCACATCGTGTACTGCGCCTGACCCGGCTCGATGCGCCCGAGGTCGTTGGTGAGGGTGGCGTTGACGTACGCCGCCGCGCCCGGGCCGCGCACGAGCGCCTTGCCGAGGTGGCTCACGTCGAAGAGACCGACCCGCTCGCGGACGGCCGTGTGCTCGGCGACGACCCCACCGCCGGCGTACTCGATGGGCATGAGCCAACCGCCGAAGTCGGCCAGCTTGGCCCCGGCCTGCTCGTGCCGCTCGTGCAGCGGTGAGCGGCGAAGCTCGCCGGGCGCAGGGGTGTCGGAGGCATTCGCGTCAGCCATGGGCGCAACCTACCGTCCCTGCACGGCGCTGCGGCGACGTCCCGTCTAGCATCGGGGCAACCCGCACGAACCGCGGCTCCCGCACGCTCCCGAACCATTCACGGAAGGACCCACGTGACGTCCCTCAGCCTGTCCGACAAGGACACCAAGAGCATCAAGGTCGACACCCTCGTCGTCGGCGTCGCCCAGGGCGACGGAGGTGCGGTCCTCGTCGAGGGCGCGGCGGCGCTGCCGCGCGGTGTCGCCAAGAGCGTGTCGGACGCCCTCGCCAGCCTCGGCGTGACGGGCGAGGCCGACCAGGTCGTGCGCATCCCCGCCGGCAAGGACGTCGCCGCGGGCGCCATCGCGCTCACCGGCCTCGGCAAGGCCGTCACCGGCCGCAGGTCGACCTACCCGGCTGAGACGCTGCGTCGCGCCGCGGGCGCGGCCACGCGCACCCTCGCCGGCACGTCGTCGGTCGCGTTCGCGCTTCCGGCCGCCGACGCTGACACGGTCGCCGCCGTCGGTGAGGGTGCGCTGCTCGGCGCGTACGCCTTCAGCCGCCACCGCGCGCGCACCGCGAACGACGTCAAGGCACCGGTGTCCGACGTCTTCGTGCTGACGTCCTTGGCGAAGGACAAGGCGACCGCCGCGGCCGCCGCGCACGCGCAGGAGGTCGCCCGCTCGGTGCACCTCGTGCGCGACCTGGTCAACACCGCGCCCGGCGACCTGCCCCCGGCAGCCTTCGCCGACGCCGTCGTCGCAGCCGCCAAGTCGCACCCGGTGAAGGTCGACGTGCTCGACGAGAAGGCGCTGGCCAAGGGCGGCTACGGCGGCATCCTCGGTGTCGGCATGGGCTCGAGCCGTCCCCCGCGCCTGGTGAAGATCAGCTACAGCCCCCGCGGCGCCAAGAAGCACGTGGCGCTGGTGGGCAAGGGCATCACCTTCGACAGCGGTGGCCTGTCGCTCAAGCCCCCGGCCGGCATGGAGACCATGAAGTCCGACATGGCCGGCGGCGCAGCGGTGGTCGGTGCGGTGCTCGCGCTCGCCCGCCTCGGCGCCAAGGTCAAGGTGACCGCCTGGGTGCCGCTGGCCGAGAACATGCCGTCCGGCACCGCCCAGCGCCCCTCCGACGTCCTCACGACCTACGGCGGTCGCACCGTGGAGGTGCTGAACACCGACGCCGAGGGTCGCCTGGTGCTCGCCGACGCCATCGTGGCGGCGAGCGAGGAGCACCCGGACGCGATCGTCGACGTCGCCACGCTCACCGGGCACCAGGTGCTCGCCCTGGGTCACCGCTACGCGGCGATCATGGCGAACGACGACGCGTTGCGCACTCAGGTGGCCGAGGCCGCCGAGCGCGTGGGCGAGACGATGTGGCCGATGCCGCTGCCGGTCGAGCTGCGCGCCAGCATGGACTCGCAGGTGGCCGACATCGCCAACATGGGCGAGCGCATGGGCGGCATGCTCGTGGCCGGCCTGTTCCTCAAGGAGTTCGTGGGCGAGCGCGCCGACGGTTCGGGCCAGATCCCGTGGGCCCACCTCGACATCGCGGGGCCGTCGTTCCTCGAGGGCACGCCGTGGGGCTATACCCACAAGGGCGGCACGGGTCACGCCGTGCGCACGCTCGTCGCCGTCGCCGAGGACCTCGCCAGCTGAGCGCCGTCCACCCACCGAGGGCCCGTCACCGCCAGAGGTGACGGGCCCTCGGCGTGCGTGCTGGCGTGCGTGCTGGCGTGCGTTCTGGTGTGCGTGCTGTAACGAATCGTGACTCACCGTCGATTACCGGGTGTCATCCAGCCCACCCGGGAGTTCTCGTGAAGTCGATCCTCGCCTCGTTCCTCGCCGCTCAGTCCAAGGCCGTCGCCGCCGTCGCGGTGAGCGTCGTCGTGGGCGCCGGGGCCGCCGTCGCCGCCACGGGCTCCGGCATGAGCCTCACGTCACTGGCGGGTGACAGCACGACGACCAGTACGACCAGCGTCCCCACGACGTCGGCGACGTCCGACCCCGAGGACGGCGAGCAGGCCGGCGAGGACGCCGGTGAGACCGACGAGACCTCCACCGAGACCTCCACCGAGACCTCCACCGAGACCTCGACGGAGACGACCGACGGCACCGAGGAGTCGGCGACCGAGACGCAGACCGTGGCACCGACCGACACCGCCACGACCACTGCGACGCTCGTCGCCTGCGCCGACGCCACGAGCCACGGCCAGTACGTCTCGCAGTTCGCCCGCGACCGCAGCCTGCTCGCCCAGGCCGGCTTGACGTCGGTCAGCGAGGCCGCTCGCAGCAACTGCGGGAAGGCGGCCGACTCCACCGAGTCCACCGACTCCACCGACTCCACCGAGGCGGCGGAGACTGCCGCCACGCCGGCCACCCACGCCAAGAAGTCCCACGCCGCCGAGGCCACGAGCGGCTCGCACGGCAAGGGTCACGGCAAGGGTCACGGCAAGCACTGACCCGCGGCTCACGCAGATACCCGTCGTTTTCCGGCCCGGCTGTCCCCTTCTGGGGCTTGGCCGCCGGAAATCGGCGGGTATCTGCGCGTCAGCTGGCGGCGTCGCGCTCGGCCTGGCGCTGGCGGGAGGTCCACTCGCGCATGCGGGCGGGGTAGCCGGTCTGCTGGACGTCGTAGACCGGCACGCCCAGCGACCGCGCGAGGTCACCCGCCGCCTGCGGGCTGCCGATCCGGCGGCGCGTCCACTCGCCCGTGGTCGCGATGAGCACGAGCGTGGTGGGCGTCATGGCGGTGCGCGGCTCGACGTACATCTCGACGCCCGGGCGGCTGGCCACGAAGTCGCGCAGGTGCGCGGTGGCGGCCTCGACGTCCGCCTTCGACGGCTCGGACGTCGCCACCGGCCGGACGCGCTCGCGCCGTCGCCTCAACCACCCCACGCCGTGACCTCCTTGGTCGTCCACTCGGTGCTCACCGCTGCTGGCCACCCCCAGTGTGCCCGCCAGCGCGCCACAAGATGACCACGTTGCGTGCTCGCGTCGGGTTGGTGACAGGATGGGCACCGCCAACGACCAACCAGCGCGCGCGACCCGCAGCGCAGAACACGCAAGGAGCAGGCGACGTGGCCGACAGCACCGGCGAGGTCTTCGATGTCGTGATCCTCGGAGGTGGCAGCGGCGGCTACGCGTGCGCCTTCCGCGCCGCCGAGCTGGGGCTGAGCGTGGCGCTGGTGGAGAAGGACAAGGTGGGCGGGACCTGCCTGCACTACGGCTGCATCCCCACCAAGGCCCTGCTGCACTCCGCCGAGATCGCTGACGGCGCCCGCGAGGGTGAGCGGTTCGGCGTGAAGACGACGTTCGAGGGCATCGACATGGCCCAGGTCAACACCTACAAGGACGGCATCGTCTCGCGGCTCTACAAGGGCCTGCAGGGTCTGGTGAAGGCCCACAAGGTCACCCTCGTCGAGGGCGAGGGCCGCCTCGTCGCCAAGGACACCGTGCAGGTGGGCGACCAGCAGCTCAAGGGCCGCAACGTCGTCCTGGCCACCGGGTCGTACTCGCGCAGCCTGCCGGGCCTGGAGATCGGGGGCCGGGTCATCACGAGCGACCAGGCGCTGACCCTGGACTTCGTGCCGAACAGCGTCGTGGTGCTCGGCGGCGGCGTGATCGGCGTCGAGTTCGCGAGCGTCTGGAAGTCCTTCGGCGCCGACGTCACGATCATCGAGGCCCTGCCCCGGCTGGTGCCCGCTGAGGACGAGTCGGCGTCCAAGGTGCTCGAGCGCGCCTTCCGCAAGCGCAAGATCAACTTCAAGACCGGCGTCCGCTTCAGCGGCGTCACGCAGGACGACAGTGGGGTCACCGTCTCGCTCGAGAGCGGCGAGAGCATCCAGGCCGACCTCATGCTCGTGGCCGTGGGCCGCGGGCCGCGCTCGCAGGGCCTGGGCTACGAGGAGGTCGGCGTCACCGTCGACCGCGGCTTCGTGCCCACCGACGAGCGGCTGCGCACCAACGTCGACGGCGTGTTCGCCGTCGGCGACCTCGTGCCCGGCCTGCAGCTGGCTCACCGCGGCTTCGCCCACGGCATCTTCGTCGCCGAGGAGATCGCCGGGCTGAAGCCCGTGCCGGTCGTCGACTCCGGCATCCCGCGCGTCACCTACTGCGACCCCGAGATCGCCTCGGTCGGGCTCACCGAGGCCCAGGCCAAGGAGCAGTACGGCGACGACCAGATCGAGAGCTACGAGTACAACCTCGGCGGCAACGGCAAGAGCCAGATCCTCGGCACGACCGGCTTCGTCAAGCTCATCCGCCGCAAGGACGGGCCGGTCGTCGGCTTCGTGGCTGTCGGCGCCCGCATGGGCGAGCAGGTCGGCGAGGCCTCGCTGATCGTCAACTGGGAGGCCTTCCCCGAGGAGGTCGCGCAGCTCATCCACGCCCACCCGACGCAGAACGAGTCGCTGGGCGAGGCCCACCTGGCGCTCGCCGGCAAGCCGCTGCACGTCCACGCCTGACGGCGTCGCGCCCCCGTCGCCCACCCACGCCCACCACACCCACCACACCGACTGCACGACCTGCACACCGACGAAGGAGAGCACTGCCCATGTCAGAACGGGTGAAGATGCCGGCCCTCGGGGAGTCCGTCACCGAAGGCACCGTGACGCGCTGGCTCAAGCAGGTCGGTGAGCAGGTGGAGGTCGACGAGCCGCTGCTCGAGGTGTCGACCGACAAGGTCGACACCGAGATCCCCTCACCCGTGGCGGGCACGCTGCAGGAGGTGCTCGTCGGTGAGGACGAGACCGTCCCCGTGGGCGCCGATCTCGCAGTGATCGGCGACGGCGCAGCAACCGGCGGCGACGCGGACGGCGGCGAGCAGGCTCCCCAGGAGCAGGCGACCGAGCAGGCGACCGAGCAGGCGACCGAGCAGGTGGCCGAGCCGTCAGCCGCGCAGGAGCCGGGTGCCACGACGTCCGAGCCCGAGGCCGCTCAGTCGCAGCAGCAGCCCCAGGAGCAGCAGGAGCAGCCCCAGGAGGAGCAGCAGCAGGAGCAGACGCAGCAGGAGAACGGTTCCGGCGACGCGGGCGGCTCCGGTGCCGGCACCACCGTCACGATGCCCGCGCTCGGTGAGTCGGTCACCGAGGGCACCGTCACCCGCTGGCTGAAGGCCGA
This sequence comes from Angustibacter sp. Root456, assembly GCF_001426435.1. Taxonomy (NCBI): domain Bacteria; kingdom Bacillati; phylum Actinomycetota; class Actinomycetes; order Kineosporiales; family Kineosporiaceae; genus Angustibacter; species Angustibacter sp. Root456. The sequence goes on from NZ_LMER01000017.1 coordinate 137,662, forward strand.
AGGCGACACCGTCGAGGTCGACGAGCCGCTGCTCGAGGTCTCGACCGACAAGGTCGACACCGAGATCCCGAGCCCGGCAGCCGGCACGATCACCAAGCTGCTGGTCGCCGAGGACGAGACGGTGCCGGTCGGCGCTGACCTCGCGGTGATCGGTGGCGGTGCATCGTCGGGTGCGGCCCAGCCGCAGCAGGCGCAGCAGCCGCAGGCGCAGCCCACGCCGGCCGCTGAGGAGGCGGAGCAGGACCAGCAGCAGGCGGCCCAGGCCGAGAGCGAGCCCGAAGCCGCGCCCGAGGAGTCGCACTCCTCGGCGCCGCAGACGCAGGCTCCGCAGCCCACAGCCGCTCCGGCGCAACCCGACCAGCAGTCTCAGGGCGCCCAGCAGCAGTCGCAGCAGTCTCAGGGCGCCCAGCAGCAGTCGCAGCCGGCTCAGCAGAGCCAGCAGCCGGCGGCGTCTTCGGACGCCTCGACGTACGTCACCCCGCTGGTGCGCAAGCTCGCGGCGGAGCACGGTGTGGACCTCGCATCGGTCTCCGGCACCGGCGTGGGTGGGCGCGTCCGCAAGCAGGACGTGCTCGACGCCGCCGAGGCGGCCAAGAAGGCCGCCGCCCCCGAGCCCGCGTCCGCGCCGGCCGCTGCGACCCCGTCGCGCCCGTCGGCCCCCGTGCCGGCGTCGGTGTCGGCCAAGCGCGGCACCACGGAGAAGATGACGCGGCTGCGCCGCCTCATCGCCCAGCGGATGGTCGAGTCGCTCCAGACCTCGGCGCAGCTGACGACCGTGGTCGAGGTCGACGTCACCAAGATCGCGCGGCTGCGCGACCGGGCCAAGAACGACTTCGCGGCTCGCGAGGGCGTCAAGCTGTCGTTCCTGCCGTTCTTCGCGCAGGCGGCGGTCGAGGCGCTCAAGGCGCACCCGACGGTCAACGCCAGCGTGGAGGGCGACGAGGTCGTGTACCACGCGCAGGAGAACCTCGGCATCGCCGTCGACACCGACAAGGGTCTGATCGTGCCGGTGATCCGCGACGCTGGTGACCTCAACATCGCCGGCATCGCCCGCAAGATCGCCGACCTGGCCGAGCGAACCCGCGCGAACAAGATCACGCCGGACGAGCTCGGCGGCGGCACGTTCACCCTCACCAACACCGGAAGCCGCGGTGCGCTCTTCGACACCCCGATCGTCAACATGCCGCAGGTGGGCATCCTCGGCACGGGTGCCGTCGTAAAGCGGCCAGTGGTGGTGCGGGACGCCGATGGCGGTGAGACGATCGCGATCCGCTCGATGGTCTACCTCGCGCTGAGCTACGACCACCGCATCGTCGACGGCGCCGACGCCGCGCGCTTCCTGGTCACCATGAAGGAGCGCCTGGAGGAAGGTGCCTTCGAGGCCGACCTCGGGCTCTGACCTGGCCGCCCGGCCCGGTCGCTGACTGGCGAAAGGGCAGCCATGAAGATCGTCGTCTCCGGGGCCTCGGGTCTCGTCGGCTCGGCCCTGGTCCCGCACCTGCGGGGCCAGGGCCACNCACCCAGGCGCCGGACGAGGTGTACTGGGATCCCGCAGCCGGTGTCATCGACGACGGCGGCCTGCGTGGTGTGGAGGCGGCGGTCAACCTCAGTGGAGCCGGCGTCGGCGACCACCGGTGGACCGACAGCTACAAGCGCACCATCCTGCGCTCGCGGGTCGACACCACCGACCTGCTCTCGAGAGCGCTCGCCCGCCTCGACCCCCTCCCGCGCGTGCTGGTGAGCGCGTCGGGCATGGACTACTACCCCGACAGCCGTGACGAGGTCACCGAGGACTCCCCCCGCGGCTCGGGGTTCCTGTCCGACGTCACCCGTGGCTGGGAGGCGGCCGCCGACCCGGCCCGTGAGGCGGGCATCCCGGTCTCGCACACGCGGTCCGGGCTCATCCTGTCGCCCGACGGTGGCGTGCTGAAGCGGTTGGTGCCGCTCATCCGGCTCGGGCTCGGTGGCCCGGTCGGATCAGGACGCCAGTGGTGGAGCTGGATCACCCTGCACGACCACGTGCGCGCCCTCACCCGTCTGCTGGACGGCGATCTGCCGGGCGCCGTCAATCTCACGTCGCCCGGGCCGGTGGAGCAACGCGAGTTCATGGCCGCGCTGGCCGGGGCCGCACACCGCCCGGCCGTGCTGCCCGTGCCGGGGTTCGCCGTCCGGGTGGGGATCGGCGGCTTCGCCGAAGCCGTGCTGGCGAGCCACCGGGTGGTCCCACGCCGGCTGCTCGACGCCGGGTTCACGTTCGACCAACCCGACCTCGCCGTCGCGGCGCCGGTGCTGATGCACTGAGCGACGTCCAGGGGAGCCGTCACGCTCAGCCGGCGACGCGCGCCACCCGCCAGCCCTCGCCCGCGACGAACGCGAGCTCCAGCCGGCTCGGTGCCCTGGGCCGCGCCGCCACGTGCTCGACGACGCGCTCCCCCACCACGACGTCGTACGCCGACACCGCGAGCACGACCTGCACCCACGCCCGGCCGGGAGCACGGCTCACCACCCGGACCTCGCGCGCCGTGAGCCGCAGACCGGCGTACCGGGCGCCGCGATCGCGCAACCGAGCCAGGGCCAGCGCGTCCGCCTGCGCCGCCGCCGAGCCAGGAGCCGCGCCCGTCGCCGCCGCCCGATCGGGGCGTGCCAGTGCGTCCGCTCGGGCCGCCGCCAGCTCGGTGACGACTCTGCTCGCCTGCGCGTCGGACAGCGCTGCCCCCGCCCCGGCGCTCGCGGACTGCGCCGCTCGCACGGGACGCGCCCACCACCAGGTCGCGCCCACCCCGCCGACGAGACCCAGGGCGACGGCGGCGACGGCAAGCAGCTTGGCGGGACGACGCCACCGCCACGACCGCTGCTTGCGGTGGCGCGCACCACGCGCCGGCTCGGGCTCCGTCGCGGCCAGGTCGCGCACCCGTCGCGTCAGGCCACCGTCGGCCGGAGCCGCACCGTGGCGCCACACCGGTTCGGCCGGCGCTGCGGCGTGCAGTGTGCGGGCCCACTCGGCGGCCGGCGGCCGGCCGGCGGGGTCGGGGTCGACGGCCGACTCGATCGCGGCCACCAGCGCCTGCGGCGCGCTCGGTGCCAGCTCGCGCAACGCCGGACGGTGCACGGGTGATGGTGGCGGCGAGCCGGTGAGCGCCAGCCAGCCGAGCGCCCCGAGACCGTAGACGTCGCTGGCAGCGGTGGGCTCGCCGCCGGTCAGCACCACCGGGTCGACGTAGCCGGCCGTGCCGTAGACCTCCTCGCGCGGCTCGCCGGTGATGCGCGTCGTGCCGAGGTCGGTGAGCGCCGGACGTCCCGCCAGCGTGAACAGCACGTTGCTCGGAGCGAGATCACCGTGCAGGACGCCGGTGACGTGCAGGGCAGCCAGGGCCTGCGCCAGCGGCACGAGCACCGTCACCACCTCGCCCGGGCGCAACCGGCCCCGGGCGGCCACCACGGACGCGAGGGTCCCGCCCTCGAGCAGGTCCGTCACGATCGCCAGGCGGTCCGCGTCGAGCGCCACGACCTCGCGCAGCTCGAGCAGGTGCGGGTGCCGCACCCCGCTGAGCACGGCCAGCTCGCGCTCGGCGTCCGGACCGGCGAGCACGATCTTCACCGCGACCTCCGCCCCGCCGGTGAGCGGATCGACGCGCGGATCAGCGCGAGCCCGCCAGACCACGCTGGTGGCACCACGGCCCATCGGCTCGAGCAGGTCGTATCCCGGCACGCAGGGGGGCGCGGGCAGATCGTCGTGGGTCATCGCTCAAGCGTGGCCGAACCGCGAGGCCCGCGCCGGAGGTTGTCCACAGGGGGCATCGGCGTCCGGCCGCCGGTAGCGTCGCGCGGGTGACACCTGTGCCCGCACGTACCGACGTCGTCATCGTGGGTGCCGGCCTCGCCGGTCTGTCGGCGGCCGTCACGCTGACCCGGGCCGGCGTCGAGGTCTGCGTCCTCGAGCGCGGGGACGCGGTGGGAGGCCGGGTGCGCACCGACCGCCGCGACGGGCTGCTGCTCGACCGCGGCTTCCAGCTGCTGAACCCCTCCTACCCCGCCGTCCAGACGATGCTGGACGTCGGCGGTCTCGACCTGCACCCGTTCGAGGCCGGGGTCGTCGTAGCGCGAGGCGAGGGACGCGCTGTCGTCGCCGACCCGCGTCACTCACCACGGCGCGCGGTGTCGACGCTGACCGGGCCCGGCGGCCTGCGCGAGAAGCTCGCTCTCGTGCGGTGGGCCGCGGCTGTGGGCTACGGCGACCCGGGCCAGATCATCGGCTCCCCCGACGAGCCGTACGCAGACACGTTGCGCCGCAACCACTTGGACGGCCCACTCACTCACTCGGTGCTCGAGCCCTTCCTCGCCGGAGTGCTCGGTGAGGACCAGCAGCAGAGCTCGCGACGCTTCGTCGAGCTGGTGCTGCGCTCGTTCGTCCGGGGTACACCCGCCCTTCCGGCCACCGGCATGCAGGCGATTCCCGAGCAGCTCGCCGCGCGGCTGCCCGACGACGTCGTGCGCCTGCAGGAGCCGGCCGAGTCGCTGGACGGCGGGGTCGTCGTCACGACGAACGGCCGGATCGAGGCCCGGGCCGTGCTCGTGGCCACCGACGGCACCGCAGCGCACGGCCTGCTCGGCCTGCCGACACCACCGCAACGCGCCCTCACGACCTTCTACCACCTGGCCGGGCAACCCCCGACCCGTAAAGCGATCCTGCACGTCGACGGTGATCGGCGCGGGCCGGTGGTCAACTCCGCCGTGGTGTCGAACGTCGCGCCGTCGTACTGCGCTGACGGCCGCGCCCTGGTGGCCACGACGGTGCTCGGCGACCACGACGACGCAGAGACCGAGCGCTCCTTGCGTCAGCAGCTGCGCTGGCTCTACGGCTGCGACCCGACGCGTTGGGAGCTCGTGGCCACCTATGCCATCCCCCACGCGCTGCCCGCCATGCTCCCGCCCCTCACGGTGCGCCAGTCCGTGGCTCTCGGTGACGGGCGGTTCGTGGCCGGCGACCACCGCGACACGGCGTCGATCCAAGGGGCCCTGGTGTCGGGCCGCCGAGCCGCGCAAGCCATCCTGGACCACCTCGGACACCCCGGACGCAAGGAGCACCGTGCCTGCTGACGCCCCCACCATCCTGGCCACCTCGGGCGGCTACGTCCCCGCCGACCGCCACCGCTTCGACTTCGGACCGCTGGTGCACCACGCGGTCGAGCTGTCGGGAGCCACCGGACGGCCGCGCGTGTGCCACGTCGGCACGGCCGGCGGCGACCAGCGGTGGTTCCAGGCCGAGATGGACGACGCGGGGCGCACGGCGGGCTTCGAGATGTCGCACCTCGCGCTGTTCGGCATGCCGTCGGTCGAGGACGTCGAGGGCCACCTGATGGCGCAGGACGTCGTGTGGGTCAACGGCGGGTCGGTCGCGAACCTGCTCGCCGTCTGGCGGGTGCACGGGCTCGACGAGATCTTCGCCCGCGTGTGGCGGGCCGGCGTCGTGCTCGCCGGCGTGTCAGCGGGCTCGATCTGCTGGTACGACGGCGGCACCACCGACTCGTTCGGCCCGGAGCTGCGGGCCGTCACCAACGGCCTCGGCCTGCTGCCCTACGGCAACGGCGTGCACTACGACAGCGAGGCGCGCCGCCGTCCGCTCGTGCACCGGCTGGTGGCCGAGGGCACGCTCGGCACCACCCACTGCACGGACGACGGAGTCGGCCTGGTCTACCGCGGCACCGAGCTCCTCGAGGCCGTCACCGAGATGCGCGGCAAGGGCGCCTACGTCGTCACGCGCGAGGGCGACGGCGCCGTCGAGGAGCGCATCGAGCCGCGCGTGCTGCCCGGCGCCGCAGGGGTCTAGGGTGCCGGTGTGACGTCGGCACCTCGGGTCGCCCTCGTGACCGGCACGTCCAGCGGGATGGGCCTGGCCACCGCGGTCGGCCTCGCCCGCGCCGGGCTCACGGTCGTCGCGACCATGCGCGACACCGCCAAGAGCGACGCCCTGCAGCAGGCGGCAGCCGGCGCCGGCGTCGACGTCGACGTCCGCGCGCTGGACGTCACGGACCCCGACCAGGCTCGGGCCTGCGTCGAGAGCGTCCTCGCCGACCACGGATCCCTGGACGTGCTCGTCAACAACGCCGGGCGGGGCGCCGTGGCCACGCTGGAGCAGCTCACCGACGCCCAGCTGCAGGAGCAGCTCGACGTGAACTACCTCGGCGTCGCCCGGCTGACCCGGCTCGTGCTGCCGGCCATGCGCGCGGCCGGCAGCGGACGGGTCGTCACCGTCACCAGCGTCGGCGGCGCCGTCGGGCAGCCCTTCGCTGACGCCTACTGCGCGGCGAAGTTCGCGGTCGAAGGGCTCATGCAGTCCCTGGCGCCCGTGGCGGCCACGTTCGGCGTGACGATCAGCGTCGTGGAGCCCGGTGCCGTGGCCAGCGGGTTCGTCGGCAACGTGCACCGCCCCGACGAGAGCCTGTCGCCGCAGGACGCCTACGCCCCGCTGCTCGCGGCCTACCTCGAGCGCACCGCCGGCGCCTTCGCGAACGCCCAGACGCCGGAGCAGGCAGCCGAGGTGATCGTCCATGCGGCGACCACGAGCGAGCCGCGGTTCCGCTGGCAGACCTCCGCGCAGGCGGGCCAGTTCGTCGGGCTGTCGCTGGCCGATCTCGACGGAAGCCGCGTCAGCCGGCTCACGTCGACGTGGATCGCCTAGCACTGCCGAGGCGCAGCCTCCTCAGAGCTGGACGACGCGCCGCTCGGCCGCACTGAGCCGGGCGGCGTCGATCACCTCGAGCACGTGCACGGCGTCGCGGGGGTCGACCGGCATCTCGCCGCCGCCGGTGACGGCTGCAGCGACGCCGCGGTAGAAGTCAGCTGCCTCGCCAGGGGCCCGGAACACCGGCTCCCTCGACTCCCCCGCCACCAGCCACCCGCAGTGCTCGGCGTCGAGGTCGGCGAGGTCACCGAAGGCGGTCTGCTCCTGCTCGAAGCTGGTGACGACGAACGCCCCGGCCGAGCCCAGCACACGCGTGCGGGGGCCAGGGGCTCCGGCCAGCGACAGCGCCCCGAGGTGGCTGCGCACGCCACTGTCGTGGCCGAGCGCGACGAACGCGTCGTCTTCGCCGACGGTCGTGTGGGCAGCGAGCTCGGCGTACACCTCGCGCACGGGGCCGAAGAGCTGGACGGCCGAGTCGACCAGGTGGCTGTGCAGGTCCAGGAGCAGCCCGCCGCCCTCCTGCGGGAGGTTGCGCTCGCGCCAGCGGTCCTTGGGCTGCGGGCGCCAGCGCTCCCAGCGGCGCTCGAAGCGGAAGACGCGGCCGAGTCGGCCCTCGTCGAGCAGCCGCCGCAGCGTCAGCTGCTCAGCGTCCCAGCGCCGGTTCTGGAACACCGTCAGCCGGACGCCGACGGCGCGGGCGTGCTCGACCACGCGCCGGGCCTGGCCGGCGTCGATCCCGAGGGGCTTGTCGACCACCAGGGGCAGTCCGGCGTCCAGGCAGCTGATGGCCTGCTCGGCGTGCACGCCCGTGGGGCTGGCGAGCACCACGACGTCGATGTCGCTCGCCTCCAGCAGCAGCGCGTCGAGCGACGACACCACACGGACGTCGGGCAGGTCGGCCTCGGCCTGTGCGCGCCGTCCGGCGTCGGAGGTGGCGACGTGCGTCACCTGCAGCCCGGCCTCGCGCAGCAGGGGCGCGTGGCTGTCGCGGCCCGCCATGCCGTAGCCGACCAGCCCGACCCGCACGCCTTCGCTCATGCGGTGATGGTGTCAGACCGTTCCGCCGCAGGCTCGTCCTCGTGGTCAGCGGCGAACCGGCTGGGCCACCACACGCGCCCGCCGATGTCGCGGGTGAGTGCCGGCACCAGCAGCGAGCGCACCACGAGGGTGTCGAGGAGCACGCCGAAGGCGACGATGAACGCGATCTGCTGCAGGAACAGCAGCGGGAGCGTCGACAGCGCCCCGAACGTGGCGGCCAGCACCACGCCCGCGCTCGTGATGACGCCGCCGGTCACTGCCAGACCCACGAGCACGCCCCGTCGTGTCCCGTGCTCGAGCGACTCCTCGCGCACTCGCGTCATCAGGAAGATCGAGTAGTCGATGCCCAGAGCGACGAGGAACACGAAGCCGTACAACGGGATCTGCGGGTCGCCGCCCGGGAAGCCGAGCACGTGGTTGAACACCAGCGCGCTGACCCCGATGGTGGCGCCGAACGACAGCACGTTGGCGCCGATGAGCAGCAGGGGTGCCACGACGGCCCGCAGCAGCACCATCAGCACGAGCAGGATCACGATGAGGATCGCCGGGATGATCACGGTCAGGTCGCGCCGGCTGGCCTCGCGGACGTCGAGGTTGACGGCGGTGGTGCCGCCGACCAGGACGTCCTGCCCGATCTGGTCGACCGCGCTGCGCAGCCGCTTGATCGTCTCCTCGGCGGCCGGACTGTCGGCGGCCGCGGACAGCGTCGCCTCGATCTCGACCTGACCGTCGACCACCTTGGGCGGCGGTGGCTGCGTTCCGCCGGCCATCGACGGGTCGACCGTGAGCTGGGCTGACGCCACCCCCTTCACCGAGCGCACGACCTGCAGCGCCTGCTGGGCGTCGGTCTCCTGCACCACGAGCAGGGCCGGGCTGCCGGCCCCGCCCGGGAAGTGCTGGGTCAGCACGTCCTGCCCGACGACCGACTCGACGCGGTCGCGGAAGACCTGCGACGTGCTGACGCCGTCGGCCTTGAGCGACGGCGCGAACACTGCGGCGCCGAGCAGCACGACGAGCGTGGTGACCCACACGACGCGCGGGTGGTTGCCCACCAGCGAGGCGATCCGACCCCAGATGCCCCCGCCGCCCACGGAGTCGGCACGGTGCACGTGGTCGAGTCGCGGCGTGCGCGGCCAGAACAGCCAGCGACCGGACTCGGCCCGGGCGTACCACGGCAGGCGCGCGCCCTCGGCACCGTCGACGCCGTCGACGCCGTCGATGTCATTGCGCCGCAACGCCTGGCGACGCCGGACCGCGAAGTAGATGCCCGCGGCCAGCACCAGCACCACGAGCACCAGCCCGACGACCGCGTTGACCAGCACCGCCCCGACGGCGAACGCGACGCCGAGAGCGACCGCTGCGAGCAGGATCACCGGCACGAGCAGCAGCAGCGGCAGCAGCGTGAGCGCGGCAAGCAGCGCGCCGCCGATACCGATGGCACCGACCGGCCCAAGGCCGCGCGTGGAGCCGAGCTGGCTGAGCAGCAGGCACAGCAGGCCGAGCACCACCGTGGCCGCACTGGCCGCGATCGGCTCCACCGAGCCGCGCCAGGCCCGGCGCATCGCGACGTACTTGCTGGCGTGGTCGTGCAGCTCCTCGCGGTAGCGCGACACGAGCAGCAAGGCGTAGTCGGTGGCCGCGCCGATGACGAGGATCGACAGGATGCCCTGGCTCTGGCCGTCGAGGGTGATCGCGCCGCTCTTGGCGAGGGGGAACACCACGAGGGCCGCGAGCGACAGGCCGAACGCCGACGTCATCAGCGCCGCGAGCGGCAGCAGCGGGCTGCGGTAGACCAGCAGCAAGATGATGAACACGGCCGTGAGGCTGACCCCGAGCAGCTTGCCGTCGATGCCGCTGAAGGCGGTCACGAGGTCGGCGGTGAACCCGGCTGGACCGGTGACGTACGTCTTCAGACCGGTCGACTCGAGCTGCTCCTGGGCGGCGTCCCGCACGGCCTTCACCGACTGCCCGACGACGCTCTCACCGTCCGGCAGGCTGTCACCGGCCTTGTCGCCGTTGAGCAGCACGGGCAGCAGCAGTGCCTTGCCGTCCTCGCTCGGGACGACGGCGGTGGGCGCGGGCGCGAGGTAGTCACCGAGGCGGAAGGTGCGGTCGCCGGCCGCCGCAGGCGCGACGTCGATCGTGAGGTCAGGCAGGCCTCGCGCGAACTGCTGGGCCGCGGCGCGGTCCGCGTCGCTCACGCCGGCATCGCGCTCGATGACGACGAAGGCCGGGAAGGTCGACGCCGAGCTGAACTTCTTCGACAGCTTGGCCAGCTCGGTCGACTCCGCCGAGGCGGGCAGGAAGTTCGCGTTGTCGTTCTCCTGCACCTCCGACAGCCGGCCGACGAGCGGGCCGCCCACGCCGCTGATCCCCAGCCACACCAGGCCGAGCAACGTCAGGGCCACGGCCCGCAGCACGGCCCGGCGGGTGCCACCGACCTTGCGACGGCGGCGCCGCTGCTCCTGACGCGACTCCTGAGCCGAACCGGACGCCCCGTCGGCGGTCTGCGAACTCACGCTGGCTCCTCTTCTCGAAATCCTCAGCATGCTGACCTTAACCATCGCTCAGCCTGCTGTGCATCTCGGACGGCGACGCGGCATCATGGATCGCGCCAACCGGCCGCAGCGCCTCGTCGCTGTCGCCGACAACAGCAGGAGTATCCCGTGACCGCCTCGTCCGACGTGCCGATCGGCGCGGTCGACGACCTGTCGCACTGGGCCACCGGGCGGCTGCTGTCGACCGCCGCGCGGTTGGTCGAGCACGCGTGGGACTCGCACCTGTCGCGCTGGGAGCTCAACCACGCGAGCTTCGCGGTGCTGTGGATGCTCGAGGGCGGCGCGATGACCCAGCGCGAGCTCGCCGCCGCCGCCTCGGTGCAGGACCAGACCATGAGCCGTGTGGTCGAGCGGCTCGAGCGTCTCGGCTACGTCAGCCGCGACCGCTGCCCGCAGGACCGCCGCCGCGTCCTCGTGAGCCTCTCCGCCACCGGACGCCGGGTGCGCGACGAGGCGCACGACGAGGCCGCGGCCGAGGCCCTCATCGGTGACGCGGTCGGCGACCTGGCGCGGCTGCGGGCTGACCTCGTCGCCGTCGTCGAGCACCTGCACCGCCCGTCCGGACGACCGCTGCGGGAGGCGTAGCATTTCGGGCATGAGCCTGGAGTTCGAGCACGTCGGATTCGTCCCCCAGCCGGTGCCGTACCTGCAGGGCTGGGATCTGCAGCGTCAGGTGCACGCGGGCGTCGTCGCCGGTGAGCGACCCGACACCGTGCTGCTGCTCGAGCACGAGGCGGTCTACACCGCCGGCAAGCGCACCGAGCCGCACGAGCGGCCGTTCGACGGCACGCCGGTGATCGACGTCGACCGCGGCGGCAAGATCACCTGGCACGGCCCGGGGCAGCTCGTCGGCTACCCGATCGTCCGGCTCACCGAGCCGGTCGACGTCGTCGCCCACGTGCGGCGCCTGGAGCAGATGATGATGACGGTCTGCGCCGAGCTGGGCGTCTCGACGCAGCGCGTCGAGGGCCGCAGCGGCGTGTGGGTGGGTGCCGACCACCGTGGCCCGGACCGCAAGATCGGCGCGATCGGCATCCGCGTGTCGCAGGGCGTGACGATGCACGGCTTCGCGCTCAACTGCGACTGCGACCTCGCCTGGGCGCAGACGATCGTGCCGTGCGGCATCGCTGACGCCGGCGTGACCTCACTGAGCGCCGAGCTCGGCCGCGACGTCGCTGTCTCGGAGGTGCTCTCGCTCGTCGAGGAGCAGCTGCGCGCGGTGCTGGGTGCGGAGCAGGCTGAGGAGCAGGGCGAGGGGCCGGTCAGCCCCGGTCGTGCTCCTGTGCCTGCGTGACCAGCCCCAGCACCAGACCAGCCACGAGCCCGATCGCCGACGACCACGCGGTCGCGCGCAGCAGCGGGTGCTCGGGAACGCTCGATCGTGCCGCTTCGCTCGCGGTGATGACGGCCATGGGGACCTCCTGGTGGCGGCTCGAGCAGCCGCGCTGACGGAGGTATCGGCACGGCGCCCGGGTGACCTGAGCAGCTGAAGCCCCCACACCACGCCGGTTCGCGCCAGCGGTCACGCTCGCTGGCCTCTGCTCATCGACCACCTGTCGTGCAGCGAGTCCAGCCTCGGCTCATGGCGGCGGACGAACGGTGACGCACCGGGCATCTTGGCGCCATGGCCGCCCGTTGGGGGGCTCTCCCGGCCCAGCAAGATCATCTGGCGCAGCGATGGCAACGCCACTCTGCAGACCTCAGCGGGGCTGACCGTGCCGGTCGCCTGAGGCCACCTGCGCACGCGGCGTAGGCTGGAGGGGTCCTCGGGGGCGCCCGGGACGTGAACGACTCACGCACGACCGCACATCGGATGGGAGCCGCAAGGTGACGATCGCGCCCGAGGGACGCCGGATGCTGCGTCTGGAGGCCCGCAACGCGCAGGTCCCGATCGAGAAGAAGCCGTCGTGGATCAAGACGAAGGCCTCGATGGGCCCGCAGTACACCGAGCTCCAGGGACTGGTGCGCAGCGAGGGCCTGCACACGGTGTGCCAGGAGGCCGGCTGCCCCAACATCTTCGAGTGCTGGGAAGACCGCGAGGCGACGTTCCTCATCGGCGGCGAGCAGTGCTCGCGCCGCTGCGACTTCTGCCAGATCGACACCGGCCGGCCCAGCCCGCTCGACCGCGACGAGCCGCGGCGCGTCGCGGAGTCGGTGCGCGCCATGGAGCTGCGCTACGCCACCATCACCGGCGTCGCCCGCGACGACCTGCCCGACGAGGGCGCGTGGCTGTACGCCGAGACCGTCCGCCAGGTGCACGAGCTCAACCCCGGCACCGGCGTCGAGATCCTGGTGCCCGACTTCTCGGCCAAGCCCGAGCTCGTCGGCCAGGTGCTGGACGCCGCGCCGCAGGTGTTCGCGCACAACCTCGAGACCGTGCCGCGCATCTTCAAGCGGATCCGGCCGGCGTTCCGTTACGAGCGGTCGCTCGACGTCATCACGCAGGGCCGTCGCGCCGGGCTGGTCACCAAGTCCAACCTGATCCTCGGCATGGGTGAGACCCGCGAGGAGGTCAGCGAGGCGCTGCGCGACCTGCACGAGGCCGGATGCGACCTGCTGACCATCACGCAGTACCTGCGGCCGAGCAAGCGCCACCACCCCGTCGAGCGCTGGGTCAAGCCCGAGGAGTTCGTCGAGCTGTCAGCCGAGGCCGAGGAGATCGGCTTCGCCGGCGTCATGGCCGGCCCGCTCGTGCGCTCGTCCTACCGCGCTGGGCGGCTGTGGGCGCAGGCGATGCGTCGCCGCGGCGAGGAGCTGCCGGAGGCGCTGGCCCACCTGGCCGAGGCGGCACCGGCGCGCCAGGAGGCCTCGAGCCTGCTCAGCCGCTGAGCCGCGGCACCGACAGCACTCTCAGAACCCGCACGTCTCGCACCGCGGTCGGCTGCGCCGTCCGCTGACACTAGGATTTCCCGTCATGGCCCGCAAGGACTCCTCGACGCCCGCCCCGCGCAAGCAGCGCTTCGGCTGGGCGCGTCAGATCGGTACGGCGTTCACCCAGGCGCGCGGCCTCGACCCGGCCGTCGTGTGGTGGATGCTCGGGGCGTTCGTGCTCGTCGAGGTGGTGTTCGTCGTCCTCGGCATCGTCTTCGACCACGCCATCTACCTGTCGGTCATCGGCATCCCGCTGGCCGTCATGGCCGCCGGCATCGTCATGGTGCGCCGCACCGAGCGGGCGGCGTACGCCCAGCTCGAGGGCCAGGTCGGCGGTGGTGGCGCCGCACTGGGCGCGCTGCGCCGCGGATGGTTCTTCGAGCAGCAGCCCGTGGCCGTCGAGGCGACCCGGCCGGGCGACCTGTCGGCGGCGGCCATGGTGTTCCGGGCCGTGGGCCGGCCCGGGGTCGTGCTCGTGGCCGAGGGGCCACAGGGCCGCGCGCAGAAGCTGGCCGACAAGGAGCGCAAGCGGATCTCGCGCGTGCTGCCGAACGTGCCCGTCACCGTGCTTCGGGTGGGCACGGGCGAGGGCGAGGTGCCGGTGCGCAAGCTCGTGAGCAAGCTGCAGCGGATGCGCCCGTCGCTGACCAAGACGGAGGTCACCGCCGTCAACAAGCGACTGCGCGCGCTCGGCTCGGCGCCCATGCCGGTGCCGAAGGGCATCGACCCGATGCGGGCGCGGCCCGACCGCAAGGGCCTGCGCGGCCGCTGAGCCAGCTTCGAACCGCGATCTGCGCAGAGGCTTTGCCTGGCCTTCACACCAGGACACACGCACGTAACCCGCGTCGGCTTCACTGGTCGGTGTCACTCTTCGTGGCACCCCAGCCCACTGAGCGCGGGAGGACGAGATGGCGAGTGCTATGACCACCCCACAGGCCCTGCGCGTCATGGGTGTCTGGGTGCGCCGAGCCGACGCGCTGCTCGCGCAGGGCGGCTTCGCCAACGCCGCGCGCGCCATCGCCGAGGAACGCGCACGAGCCGAGGAGACCGAGCGCGACGTCGCGGCGCTCGACCTCGACCTGCGGCAGCCGGCGCTGCCGGACGCCAGCTGAGGAGCTGCTCCCCCGCAGCGTCAGACCCGGCGCAGGACCGTGCCCATGAACCGGTCGTGCATGCCGCGCTGGTCGCGGTCCCAGATCAGCGCCGGGACGGCGAGCGAGAGCAGGACGGCGCGTCCCAGCGCGCGAGCCGGGCCCGCCGCGGTGCCGTCGAGCCGCACGACCCGCAGCCCCAGCAGCAGGTGGCCGAGCGAGCCGCCCAGCGTCGCCACCAGCAGCACCTGCTCGAGCGCGAACACGCCGAGCGTCGTCCACTCCTGGCCGTCGAGCAGACCGCGGGCCACGAGGAGGCTGAGACCCCAGTCGACGAACAGGGCCACGATGCGCCGTCCGAAGCGAGCCACCGAGCCGGGGCCCGACTGCGGCAGGCCGAGCCGGCGCCCGGGGTAGTCGTCGTCGGCGCGGGTCGCCGCGGCCGGACCTTCGAGCCACGAGCCGACGGCCTCGCGGCGTGCTGAGCGGCCTGCTGGTGGGCGGCGTTGTGCCATGGGATCCAGGGTACGCGCGCGCCGTCCGTGAGATTTCACGCACCGGACACGCCCGAGCGACCACGTAACGTCGGTGAAACACTCGGGACACTGTCGAGAAACCGCGCCTGCCTAACGTACGGCGAGTCAGCACGACTGCGTGCGCCATCGAGGAGGATGAATGTTTAGCAACGCCGACGAGGTCATGAAGTTCATCAAGGACGAGGACGTGAAGTTCGTCGACGTACGCTTCTGCGACCTCCCGGGCGTCATGCAGCACTTCAACGTGCCGGCGGCCTCGGTGAACGCCGACTTCTTCCGTGAGGGCCAGATGTTCGACGGCTCGTCGATCCGTGGCTTCCAGGCGATCCACGAGTCCGACATGAAGCTCATCCCCGACGTCAGCACGGCGTACGTCGACCCGTTCCGCACCGAGAAGACGCTGAACCTCAACTTCTCGATCGTCGACCCCTTCACCGACGAGCCCTACACGCGCGACCCGCGCCAGGTGGCCGCCAAGGCCGAGGCGTACATGCGCTCCACCGGCATCGCCGACACCGCGTTCTTCGCCCCCGAAGCCGAGTTCTACGTGTTCGACGACGTGCGCTTCGAGACCAAGCAGAACGCCAGCTACTACTACATCGACTCCATCGAGGGCGCCTGGAACACCGGCCGCGTCGAAGAGGGCGGCAACCTCGGCCACAAGACCCCCTACAAGGGCGGCTACTTCCCGGTGCCGCCGGTCGACCACTTCGCCGACCTGCGCGACCAGATCTGCCTCGAGCTCGACCGGCTGGGGCTGCAGGTCGAGCGCTCGCACCACGAGGTGGGCACCGCCGGCCAGGCCGAGATCAACTACCGGTTCGACACCCTCGGCAAGTCGGCCGACAAGGTGATGCTCTTCAAGTACGTCGTGAAGAACGTCGCTCACCGCCACGGCAAGACGGCGACGTTCATGCCGAAGCCGGTGTTCGGCGACAACGGCTCGGGCATGCACGTGCACCAGTCGCTGTGGAAGGACGGCGACCCGCTGTTCTTCGACGAGCGCGGCTACGGCGGCCTGTCGGACACCGCGCGCTGGTACATCGGCGGCCTGCTCAAGCACGCGCCGTCCCTGCTGGCCTTCACCAACCCGACGGTGAACTCCTACCACCGCCTGGTGCCGGGCTACGAGGCTCCGGTGAACCTCGTCTACTCGGCGCGCAACCGCTCGGCCTGCGTGCGCATCCCGATCACGGGGTCGAACCCGAAGGCCAAGCGCATCGAGTTCCGCGTGCCCGACCCGTCGAGCAACCCCTACCTCGCGTTCTCGGCGATGCTCATGGCCGGCCTCGATGGCATCCGCAACCGGATCGAGCCGCCGGACCCGATCGACAAGGACCTCTACGAGCTGCCCCCGGAGGAGCACGCGTCGATCCAGCAGGTGCCCGGCACGCTCGCCGAGGTGCTCGACGCGCTCGAGGCCGACCACGACTACCTCACCGAGGGCGACGTGTTCACCCCCGACCTCATCGCCACCTGGATCGAGTGGAAGCGCAAGAACGAGGTCGACCCGATCCGGCTGCGTCCGCACCCGCACGAGTTCGAGCTGTACTTCGACATCTGACCGACGACAGCGTCGACGGGGCCGTACGCCCTCTGACCTGGCCTAACGCGAAAGCGGGCCTCCTCCAGGAGGCCCGCTTTCGCACGTCTTTGGCACCAACCGGCGGCGGTCACCGCCCTACCGTCAAGGCGACTGCGCTCATCCGGCCGTCCCGGACGGGTCCGGTCATGACCACTTCACACAGCACCACGAGCGCGGCCCTGGCCGACCCCGACCTCACCGACCCGCTCTTCGCGATCGAGCACCTGGCCCGCCTGTTCTTCGTCGCAGTCGACACCGCTCGCGAGTACACCTACCGCGCGGACTTCCCCAAGCCGATCAAGGTCGGTCGCCGGTGCCTCTGGGTGCCGGACGAGGTCCTGGCCTGGATCCGCAAGCAGCCCCGCTTCAGCGTCGACCAGCGCAAGAAGACGGCCGCCCAGGTCGCACCCAGCGTGCAGGCCGCAACGCCGCAGATGCGCTACAAGCCGCGCAAGCGGCGCGGAGCGGAGGTGGCGGCATGAGCACCGCACACGGTTCCGCCGGGCCCGGCACGCGCGCCCGTCGCAACTCCCCGCTGGTGACTGTGGGCCGCGTCAACGTCCTGGCCCCGACCGGCACCTCCGCGTACTACCGCCTTACCTGGACGCAGCCCGACGGCAGCCTGGGCCGCACCTCCGGGGGGCGGACCCAGGAGAGCGCCGTCGCCAAGGCCACCGGGATCTCGGCCTGGCTCGGGCAGGCGGCGGGGGGCAAGGCCATGGCCACGCTGAAGGCGATCACGGACGACTACTTGTCGTCGGGGGTTGGCCGCAACCAGAAGACCGGCGGCGACTGGTCCGAGAGCCAGCTCACTCAGATGCGCCCCAAGATCGCACGTGTGATCCGCGGCCACGGGCACCGGCTGGGGATGGACGTCGACCGCCAGCTGCTGGACCGCATGCGCTCGCAGGCCGGGACTCGCAACACCCGCCGGGAGAACGCGACCGCGCTGCGGGGACTCTTGCGCTGGGGCGCGACGCAGGGCTACTTCACGGCCGAGCAGGCCGAGTTGCTCCCTGTCAGGGTCTACGACCTGGCCGGCGACGTCGCTGGCACCGCAGCCCCCAAGCGCCGCACCCGCGTCCGCAATGTCGGCGAGTCCCAGATCTACATCAGCACGGAGGACGCCCCGTGCGCCCAGCAGATCGACGCTCTCGCCCGGGCTCTTGTTCTGCCGATGGGGACCGGGCGGCTCGCCGTGGAGCTGGCTGCCGACGCCGGGGCCCGGTGGGGCGAGCAGTACCAGCTGACCGCTGACGACGTCGTCTACACCCCGGCGCACACGGGCAGCGACGGCACGTTCGCAAGGGCGCGTTTGCACGTCAAGATCGACTGGCAGATCTCATCCGGAGCACCCGCGGGCGGCAACCGCCGTAAGCCGCCGAAGGGCAACAAGCGGCGCAAGGCGTGGGTCGCGGCCGTCACGATCACCGGCTACCGGCTGCACGACGCGCTGCTGGCTCGCTGCGCTGAGGCGCGGCAGGAGCAGGCGGCCGGGACCAACCCTGAAGCGCTGCTGTTCCCCGCCGAGCGGGGTGATCTGTTCTTCCACACCGCGTTCAGCAACGACTACTTCAAGCCGGCGGCGCTGGCCGCTGATTGGCCGCACCAGGAGTGGCTCTACGTCGGCGACCGCTGGCGCGAGCGCGAGGAACGCTGGATTCGGATCACCCAGGAGCGGGTGCAGTTCGACCTGACCTGGCACTCGCTGCGACACCGGTACGCCCGCACCTGCGTCGACGTCCGCCGGCTCACCCCGGGTGAGCTCATGGCCAACGGCGGCTGGGAGAACGAGACCGTCGTGAAGGACCTGTACTACAACGCCGGGGAGGAGCACTTCGAGTCGGGGGCGGACAAGTTCTGACGTCGTCGCGCGCCGAGAAGTCCGTCGACGTCAACGGCAAGCGTCATCGCCCTCCGCCGAGCCTGGTGGGGGAGGTGACGCTTGCCCCAGGGGCGAATGGCCGCGAGGCCGCCTGAGTCGGCGACGGCCGCACCTGGCCGCGGGTCAGCGAAGGGTGTCCGCGCACACTCGTTCTGGGGGCTGATGGCACCGGCCGGGGCCTGCGGTTCAGCGGGGGAACCGGGTGGCGCGGATGCGGTCTCGCACGCCTCGGGGCAGCGCGCCAGCACGCCGACGGGGCCACGGGCTGTGGCGCAGATCACACGACCCTCGATTGCCCCCCAGCGTGGTTCCGGCACGGGTGTTCCCACGCTGCGAGAACGCTGCGGACAACCGACCTGGCTGGAGCATCGAGATGATCACCCCGACCCACACCAACCACCACGAGCCCGTCGCGCTGACGGTCCTGATCGACGCCCGACGGGCGCAGATGCTCTGGCACACCGCCGCTCCGGCCAAGTCCTTCCTGGACGCGGAGGGCCGCTTCGAAAGCCACGACGGCGCCGGCACCATCGACGATCAGGACATTGACGCGTGGACCGGTGGCACGTTCATGTGGTGCGCTGGCCCGTTGGAGGCCATGACGCTCAACGACTACGAGTCGAGCTGCGGCTACAGCAGCCGTCTGCTGTGGGACATGGACAGCGGCCCGAACTGGCCAGGTGGCTACGTCGTCCTGACCTCGCGCCCCTTCGGGCGGTCCGCTGACACGTCCACCCAGTAGCACTGGGCGGCCACAGCGCGGCGAAGCAGCGACCGTGCCGGGAGGGGAGAGCGCACTGGCGCTCTCCCTCCCGGCACGCGCATCTCAGCAGCGGAGACCCTGCAGTACTTCCGGAGCCGGTCCCGCTGTGCTGACACCGTGGCTGCTGTCAACGATCGCGCGGCTGGACCGACGCTACGTCGAATGGTGAACGTGGCGTGACCCGCCGGCTCTGAGCCCCGTCGCGGAGCGAACCGGCCGGTCCGGGGTTCCCGGTGACGTAGGTGTCGTACGCGGCCGGGAAGGGAGCGCGTGCCCACCGTGCCTGACGCTCCTGGTCGGCCACGGCGCACCGGTCCTCCGCCGTGACGGGGGCGCGCCAGCACGACGAGCAGAGCACGCCCCAGCCCGACACTGCGACCTCGGGAAGGAGCAGCACTCGGTCGGCTACGCCGGTACAGCCCCGGTGCGGGCACGGCCGGACGCGGACGTGCTGCTTGTCTGTGCCGGGCGTGTACTCGAAGTACTGGGGACGGGTGAAGCCGAGGCCGCTGGCGGCGCGGTCGTCGGGCTTGACCAGCCGTCGGATCTTGGTCTTGGCGTTCATGCCCGTGAGAGCGGCGAGCACGGCGACCGGCAGTCCCTGTTCTCGGTGTTGGGCCAGGGCGAGGGTGTTGGCCAGTTGCTGGATGACGGTGGTGTCGTCGGGGCAGGCGGCGAAGCCCCACTGCGTGGGGTGATGCAGGTAGGTCTCGAGGATGACCTCGCGCCAGCCGGCGGACCAGCGTGCGTGGGTCGGGTCCGTCGCGCCGGTGAGGGCGGCGTGGACCAGCTGCCTGACGTCGACGATGGGGTGGTCGATGAGCGCGCACTTGACGGCACGGTCGGTGACGCCTTGCTGGGCCAGCCACGGCATGAGGTGGTTGATGACCAGGCTGCGTCGGGTGCACTGGTGGACGACGGTCAGGTCGTCCAGCTCTCGGCCGGCCGCGAAGAAGGCTGGCACGATCACGCTCGGTCCGGTCCCGGTGCGCTTGGTGCGGCTGCGGATGTTCGCGACCCTGCCGGCCAGGGGCACGTCGACGGTGCCGCCGTCGGCGAGGGGCAGGCTGGCAACGCACTGGTAGTCGATGTGCTCTCCGGTGGGGGTGAACTTCCACTGGCTAAAGGTTCGGGTGGCGACGTCGGCGGCCTGCCACGGGGCGTCGCCGTTGTTGAGGGCGGCTCGGCGCAGGGCCTCGTCGAGGTAGGCGGTGACGCTGAGGTCGGCCTCGGCTAGCGCCTCTTGCGGGCACTGGCCGGCGAGTTCGGTGAGTGCGTTGATCTGTGCGGCGAGGGCGTCCATCGTGGCGGTGGTGTGCTCGGCGGTGGCCTCGCTGTCGTCGGCCTGCTGGTCGTACTGCGCGAACTTGGTGGAGTTGCCGTCGGTCAGGAAGCGTGCGGCGGCCTCCCGCAGGGCGGCGGCCGCCGTCCGGGCTGCCTCGCGCTCGCGCTCAGCTGTCGCGTGCTTCGCTCGGAGGGAGGCGATCTTGTCGGCGGCGGTGTCGCGCTCGGGTCGGCGGGCAGGCAGGCTGACCGGTGCGAGCTCGGTGGCGTCCAGGATCTGCTGGACGGCGTGGCTGAGCCGGGTGCGCAGGTCGGCGGCGAGCTCGGCGAGGTTGGCCGTGCCCTTGACGTGCCGGGTGGGGTTGGATTGCTCGCGGCTCCAGCCGCGCCGCCGACCGGAGGTGGTCGTCCCCGAAGGCCATGGGCGGGCAAGGAGCACGATGTTCTGCCGGCCGGGGTGGTCTCCTCGGGTGTTGTTCTGGCGTGCCCCGACGGTCCACTCGACCGCGTCCTCGCGTGGCTCGTCGTTGGCGGCCGCGAGGACCCGGCCCGAGCCGTCGGTGGTCCAGGTGCCGAAGTCCTCCAGAAAGCGGCGCCGCTGCGTGGCGTGGCTGCGGCCGCCGCGTGGCCGCCGCGGCCGCGTCTCGTGCAGCAGCCGGTCGATGAGCTTGTCCCAGACCGCGTCGGGGATGCCCCAGCCGATCAGCTCCTCGCCGGTGGTGGGGTCGACGGGGAACCCCCAGCGGCTCTCGATGTGGAAGTAGCCGAACTCGTCCATGGGGCCCCGGAAGACGGGCCGCTCTCCCTTGGCCTCGGCGTGCCGACCGCGGATGTCGTTCTCGCGGATGTACAGGAACGTTCCCGTCTTCCACAGCAGCACCTTGTGCAGGTAGAGGCGCTCCTCCAGCGTCAGGTCGGGTTCGGCGGCCCTGTCCGCTGGGAGCCGGGGATGGTGGTTGTTGTTGATGAAGAACGAGCGCCCCACCCGGTACAGGGCGTCACCGTCGAGGTCGTCCGCCGCTGCGACGGACTGCGGGTCGTTGACGTCCGCGTCGCCGAACATGGAGCGGTAGCTGCCGTCGGCCACCTGCCCGCGACGCGGCACGTCGTGGACAGCGAGCAGTCGTGTGAACTCCCGCCAGGAGGTGACGTACCGGCCGGACTCGTCGGTCTGAACGGCGGCCTGAACAAGGGCCTGCAGGGTCGGGACGAACTCCCAGATGGCTTCGGGCATGAACCCACGGGTCGCGTCCTTGACGCGGCGGTCGGTGCCGGGGTGGCGCGCGTGCCGGTAGCCGTGCGCCATCTGGTTCTCTGAGCGGGGCGCTCCGCCGTCCTTGGCCTTCTGCACGTTGGTCCCGGTCAGCTTCTGCCGTCGCTCGTAGTCGTCCTTCTTGCCGAACACGCCGAGGATGGCCAGCGCCTCGCGGTCGCGCACGGGGTGGTGGGTGGCCGTGCCGAAGGTCATCAGCAGGCCGCGGTCCTCGCAGGTGCGGTGGATGAGGGAGTAGTTGACGTTGTCCCGGGCGGCGCGGCTGATGTCGGACGCCCATCGCGTCCACTCCAGCGTGTCGAAGTGGTTGAAGATCGCCAGACCCAGCACGGTGTAGGCGTTCTCATCGGGGCCGTCGAACCGGCGGATCTGCCGCTTGACCGCCGAGGAGGTGATCCGGCAGAACAGCGTCTTGGTGCCCGCCCACAGGCAGCCGATGTACTCGTCGGACGTCGCCAGCGGGTGGACGTCGGACATGCGCACCCAGATGAGCCCGTACTTGGCCGCCAGGTCCGGCCGCGAGGGGTCGAACGCGTCCTCCGGGATCGCGGTGTAGGCGGCCACGTCCGGGTCGTCGGGGTACAGCTTGGTCGTCGTGCGCACCTGCGTGGCGACCCCGGCCGCGTCCATGACCACGGACCACCGGTCCCAGTGAACCCCTTCGAACGACCGGTCCGGCAGCAGCGCCGCCAGCGTGCGGGCGACCTTGCGCTCGGTGAACAGCTCCTGCAGGTCGTACATGGGTGGCCTCCCGGCGGTGTTCGTGGTCCTGTCATGGACCGTGCGCGCCAGACCCTGGGTGGCATTCAGCCGGTTACAACACTCCGCACCCGACGAGATGGGTCCGGAATGCCGCAGCTACTGCCTGACCCTTGCGCTGGGCGCCTGCCCGTCGGGGAAGACAGCCCGCACCGGCGCGAGGATCGGACGGAGCCCCAAACCGTCGACGGTGGCGAACTCTTCGTCGCCGAGCGTGCGCAGGGCCGCGATCTGGGCCTCGAGGCGCTGGACGAGCAGAACCGTGGGACGAAGGTCGGGGGTCATGCTCAGACTGCTGAGCGCCATCCGTACCGATCCAAGACCTCTCTCCTGCTGGCCCACTGCCATCGCCTCGAAGTCCGCCCGGTCGCACCCGCGAGGCCTGACGTCCGAGGGTGTCGAGGCAGGGCGCTGGCCCAGGTCATGCCTCGCTGCGCTCGGCTCGCGCCCTCCGGGCGCACCACCGAACTTCGGTACCTGTGTGCTTGGTCGGGGAAGCGCCTGGCATCTGCCACCGGGGCTTACCAGGAGAGCGTAGAAGGCTCGATGCAAACGCCCTGCTCAGGGCGCCCTACGAGTGACCGGCCGGTCACACCCTTGTGCGGGGCGCCGCACACGGACGGCCGGGACGGCAAGTACAGATCCGCCCTGTTCGGTGACCTCCGTGACAACCCCCTTGGTCGCGGCACAGGTGTCCGCTCCGGCCGCCCTCCGTGCGGCCCTTCACCACCGGAGGACGGGCATGCCGAAGTACAAGAACGTGGACACGGGCGAGGTGCACCTCGTGGCGTTCGCCAAGAAGCAGTTGCACAAGGAGCCGTTCGTGATGCTCTTCCAGGCACCCTGGCGCGAGCTGATCCGAGGCGACGGGCGCGACATGAGCGCCCTGCAGTGGCGCCTCTACCTGTACCTGCTGGCGGAATGCAGCTACGGCAACGTGGTCGAGTTGACGATCAAGGAGCTCGCCGCCGCGGTCGGTCACGACCGCTCCTCGGTGAGCCGGGCACTCCCACAGCTGGAGGCGCTCGGCCTGATCCACCGTGAGGAGTCGAGGGGCAACCGGCCCCGCCGGATCCTGATCCACGCCGAGATGGCGTTCCGCGGCAAGGCCACCCAGTGGGAAGCGATGGTCCGCCGTGGTTGGCCCCCTCGACAGGACGAGACCACGGCCGTGGGCGGCCCGTAGACGCCATTCCGGGTGGCTGTCTCTCGACACCCGGCGCGGGGTGCGGCAGCAACGTCACCCGATCGGGTGACTACTGCTGGGGGACAGCGCTTCAACAGGTTCTGGTGGGCCACTCAGTGCCCCCGTCGACGACGGGGCACCCGGCCCCGTCGCTTCGGTCGAACCGCTGGAGCGTCACACATGACACCAAGCCAGCCGCTGACGGCGTCCACGCCGAAGGCCAGCACCACCCGCGACCCACAGCCAGAAGGCGAACGCCTGCTGCGCCTGTGGGGCGAGCTCGCCCGCCACGCCGCATGTGCAGCCGCGCACGGCACCGGTGACGAGACGAGCCTGCTGCGCCAGCAGCTGCAGCTCGAGGAGACCCTCGCCGCCCGCTACAACGGGGCGGGGCTGTTGGACGAGCTCGCCGTCCTGGACGCGTCCTTGATCCACGGGCCCGACCAGACGCCACCCGAGCAGTGCCTGATCTGCCGGCGCGCCCGGCTCGAGCTCCCGCTCGCGCTGCCGTTCCCGGCCGTCCGCGGCGGTGCGCGATGACCGCGGCAACCACCATGGCGTCGTCGTCACCGGTCACGGTGACCGACACGGGCATCACCATCAGCCACTTGACCGTGGCCAACCGCGAGTCCGCCGCGATCGCGCGAGCCTGCTTGACCGACCAGGGCTCTCAGGCGCTGGCGGACCTGGTGGCGCGTGCCGTCCAGGTCGGGCTCGTCGCGCTCTCGGTCGGGGCCGCTGGCCTCGACACCGGCACGATCAGCCGCACGCTGGACGACTTCGCCGAGCGGGTCGATGCCAAGACCCAGAGCGCCCTCGCCGGCATGGACGAGACCCTGCGTCGACTGCAAGCCGGTGAACAGCAGGTCGCTCGCGTCGCCCAGGAGGTTCTGGGCCGGCTGCCACAGCAGGTCGAAGCCGCCCTGGCCGGGGCCAGTGGCGACGTCCGAACCTCGGTCGGCGAGGCCGCCCGCACCGCGCAGTCCGCCGCGTTGGATGAGGTGCGACGCGCACTGGCCCAGCACTCGACGGCAATGCGGGACGCCCTGTCGCTGGACCGCGATGGCCCCGTTCAGGCACTGCGCCGCGACGTCCTGGAACAGGTCCACGCCTCCCGCCAGGAGCTCGGGGAGCAGCTCACCCAGATGCGAGCCCTGCTCCAGGCCGCCGAAGCCCACAAGGCCGCCTCGGCCAAGAGCACCCGCGCGATCGGGCTGGAGTGGGAGAACCAGGCCATGGCCATCGCCGACGAGGTGATCACCGCAGCCGGGGACCGCTTCGAGCCCACCGGCTCCACCCCGGCACCAGGTGGCACCTCGCGAGCAGGCGACGGAATCGCAACGCTGTGCGCGCCCATCGCCCATGGGCGACCGGTGCGCATTGTGGTCGAGGCGAAACGGAGGTCCAAGCCCCTCACCGCTCGCCAACTTCGCGAGGAGCTGAACCGCAGCCGCAACCTGCGTCAGGCAGCGGCCGGACTCGTCCTCGTGCCCACCAGCGACGAAGTCCCCGGCGGCGGTCGCTGGGCCCGCGTCGACGACGCCAGCTGGGTCGTCGCCGCAGACGACCCCACCGTCGTCAGCCTGTGCTACCTGATCCTGCGAGAGATGACGGCGCTGCTGACCGTTCGCCAGGACGATGGCGACGAGATCGACCTCGCCAAGGTCGAAGCCCACCTCAAGTGGGCCATGTCCGCCCTCACCGAGCTCGACGAAGTCGGTCGGCTCGCCACCAGCGCCGAACGCAACCTCAACCAGCTCAAGGTGGTCGGGGCCGGCGTCCAGAAGAAGATCCGCGACGCCCTCACCAACGGGCTCGCCGCACTACACACGTAGACGACGTGGGGAGCACCGTCAGGTGCTCCCCACGTTCGTGCGTCCCCCACCGACCCTCCGCCGTCACTCACCGGCGGTGAAGGCGTCCGCCGGGGCCGCCGGCTCGTGCAGGCTGGCGCGACTGCCGTGACGCACGCAGACGGCACTGTCCGGCGCATGACCACGAACGACCACGCCCCCGGTGCCGACTTGAGCGGCCCGGTGCCCGTAGTCCTGTCAGAGCTGGATCTCAGCGAACCACTTCGAGGGCTCAACGCGGAGCACGTCGCACTGCTCGCCGAGGTGCTCGACCAGTGTGAACCGCTCCTCGTGCACTGCGACACCGCCCGCGTGATCGACGGCCACCACCGTGCGGCGGCCGCCGCCGCACGAGGCGACCGCTCCATTGCAGTGCAGTGGGTCCGCGGTGACGAAGCAGAGCTCCTGGAGGTCGCTCTCCGGGCGAACACAGCCCACGGACTCCCGCTCACCCGCAAGCAGAGACGTCAGGGCGTCGACAGACTGATCCAGCTGCGCCCCGCCTGGAGCAACCGGCGCATCGCCGACGCAGCAGGCGTCAGCGACGCCACCGTCCGACGTCGCCGGCAAGCACGCGCCGCCAGGGCCGCCGTGCGTCCACCTTCGCCAATGTCTCACCTGGACGGGCGCCGCACCGGTCGCGACGGCAAGAACTACCCCTCGCGCGGCGTGGCCCTCGTCGAGGTTCTGCAGAGCAATCCCGGCGCCTCCGACCGTCAGATCGCGCGGCTAGCGGGATGCTCACCGACCACCGTCGCCGCCTGGCGCCGACGCCACACCCTGGAGGCCACCGACCGGCCGACGTCCGGCACTGCCCCGCACAAACCGCTGGCACGCGCCGTTCAGAAGATGCTGGCGTGGATCCTTGACCACGTACGACGCGCCTGTCAGGGAGGCGGTCACGGTGCCGCGTCGCAGGTCTCCATCCCGGGAGTCGGCCTGAAGGGCTACCAAGCTGTTCGTGCAGCGTTACCCCTGCGGCGAAGGCGTCGTGTCGGTGGCTCGACCGTCGACTGACAAGGCTGTTATCCGCACAGCCACACCGCTCCAGCCCCCCGGCGTAGTTGTCGCGAGTCACTCGTGCAGGTGCGCGGCTTGGTAGGCGTCGACAAGCTCTGCTGGCAGCCGGCCGCGGGTGCCGACGGGAATCCCGTTGGCGCGCGCCCATGCTCGGACGTCTGCGGGTGGCACCGCGCTGATGGCTGGGCCGGCGACCGGCTCGTGACCGGGTGCGGCGGCGCGTTCGCCGATGGTCGCGGTGGTGTGCGCGGCGGGGAACGCTGCTGGCGTCGGCGCGTGACGTTCGGGCCGGCCCGAGCGGCTGACAGGTTGGAGGTGGGCCAGCAGTACGGCGAAGGTGGTCGGGTGCACCACCCGGGTGCCGAGACGTCGAGCGGCTTCGGCCTTCGTGCCCTCCATGGTGCCGTCTGAGACGAGCATGGCCGTCCGGCTGGAGACCGCACCGAGCACGCGGACACCGGCCTTCTGGGCGGCTGCCTCCAGGTGTTCGCGGTGGTGGTCCTCACAGCCGGTGAACACCACGCGGTGTCCAACGCGTAGCGGCTCGCCGTGGTCCCACGGGTCGGGCAGGGGTGCCAGGCCGTGCGACAGTGCGCCCAGCCGGCGCTCCTCCTCGCCGTCGAGCAGGTCGTTGACGTCCCCCGGGGTGCCGCCCAGGAGCTCGGCGACAGCAAGCAGCTCCGTCTTCTCGGCTCTGGTGACCTTGCCGTCCTCCAGTGCTTCGCGGGCCAGAGCGCGCAGGAACCCCCGGTGAGCAGCCGTCAGAGCTTCCCCGTCGAGCTCGTACAGCTCAGCGACGTCATTGAGCGCGACCTGCTCCGCGGCCGACAGCTCACCGTCCTCCAGAGCCTCAGCGAGCATCTCCAAGTAGGGCAGGGCCTGCGATGGCGCGCCTTCGTCCAAGGCGTCGGAGAGGGTGAAGGTCTCCAGCAGCGTGGCGACGCGCAGGGCCCGGGTGAAGTTGACGCCCGGCCTCGGGGCTCGCCGCACCGGACCGGTGGGGTCGGGGATGCGGCCCACGCCAGGCCGGTCCGGCCAGGTGACGCGCCCGGCCGGCGCGAGGAGGGCGTGGTGCTCTGGCAACGGGGGCCGGCCGAAGGCAGGGTCCAGGTAGCTAGCGAGCAGCGTCGCGGTCGCGCGGGCGTCCCCTAGAGCCGAGTGCGCCCCGTCCAGCGTGATGCCGCTGGCCCAGCAGCAGTCGGGCAACCGGCGCCGGTCCAGGTGTGGCAGGAAGTGCCAGGACTGCTCCAGCGTGCACATCGCCGGGACTTGCGGCCAGGACCAGTTCGCGCGTCCGTACTCCCACCGCAGGAAGCCGAGGTCGAACTTGGCGTTGTGCGCGACCACGGCCCGACCGCGCAGCATTGAGGTCAGGTGCGGCACCAGCTGGTCGAAGGTGGGCGCGTGCGCGACGTCGTCGGCCGTGATGCCGTGGATGTGCGTGGCGCCGACCGCGCATTGCGGGTTCACCCGTGTCGTCCACTCGTGCTGGACCCAGCCGCGTGCGTCGGTCAGGACGACGGCGACCTCCAGGATGCGGTCGGTCCGGGCGGACAGCCCCGTGGTCTCCACGTCGACGACTGCGAACCCGCCTGCCGGCCATGTGGCGACAGGTTTGAAAGGCTGCATCGGCGTAGACGCCGGCGCGACGGAACGGGGCTCCGTCGCTGGCGAAGATGCGCCCTTGCCAGTCAGCCGTTGCGACAACCCCATGTCTGCCCCCTGGTCGATGTGCTGCGTTCGCGCGCATCCTGCCGCATGGCGCCGACACCCTGCCGCGGCTTGCGCCACACGGGTGAGTCGGCCCCTGCTGCCCTTCCGTGTTCGGCTTTTGGTGTGGGTTCACGGTGCGTGAATGGCGCATCGAAGCGCGTCCTCGGTTCATCGAACCGGGGGCGCGCTTCTTCGTGCGCGCCGCCTGCGGACACGCCAAGCCTGCCCTGACCTGGGTCGTCAGATGCGTAGCCGGACGTGCGCGGCGTGTCGGGTGGCTCCCGTGGCGGCCGTTCGTGGGGTCAGGTTCCGAGGGTGAGCTGCTTGCGGTGGTGTGCGTAGTGCAGCGCTGGGTAGGCGTACACGGCGGCCAGGGTCATGTGCGCTTCGAAGTAGGGGTCCCAGCTGGTCGGGAATGGCATCCCACGACCCAGTGTCTCGTCGGGTGCCTGCTCGAGGCTGGTGACGAGGTGGTCGATGGTGTGGTCGCACAGGCGCCCCATGCGGGCGTGGTTGAACACCAGCGCACCGCCGCAGGACCCGGCGTAGTTGATCCAGTGGAACGGGACCCGTCCCGCGTCGAGCAGCCCGGCGAAGCTTCGGCCGACCCATCTCGGCATCCTGGACACGACCCGCACGAGCGGGAGCAGCCGACGCACGATGAGGAACCCGAAGACCATGTGGAAGAGCAGCTGCTCGTTGCTCCACTTGGTGCCGTTGCTGGGCCTGCGCAGCTGAGCGGGCGACGCGGTGGCCAGGAGCGTGTGCAGGTCGTCGCGGCACCCGTTCAGGCTGGCGACGATGGCGGCGCGGTCGACCGGATGGGCGGGCTCGTCGTGCGGGCTCACCCCGGCCTCAGGCATCAGGGCAGGTGCCGGTTCAGGCGTCGCAGCAGGGGGCCGAAGACGGGCCAGTCCTGAAGCCCGGCCCGCATGACCCGCCCACGGGCTGCCAGCGTCGCCCGGCGCATCACCGCACCCGGGTTGTGGGCACCCGTCTCAGCGCTGGAGCGGGCGCGCCGGGCCAGCCAGCGCGCACAACCTTCGCACACCCCGACTTCGGGGTGGGACCCGAGCCGGGACAGGTCCTGCTCGTCGAAGGTGTTCCCGCAGCACCAGCAGGTGGGTCGCTCCACCTGCTCGTGCTCAACTGCTGCAGCTGCTGCCATGTCCCCATCGTCACCCAGGACCACGCTGCTGACCAGAGGCCGGACGTACCCGCTCAGATGGGGGCTCGGGTGAGGGCATCGGCGAGCTGGTCGACGGTTGGCGAACCGGCCAAGCCGTCCGGGGTGGCGTACACCCGACAGGCCAGGGCCGAGATCTCGCCGGGCTGGGCGAAGGGGTCGGTTCCGTCGAGCAGGATGGTCGGCGACCCGGTGAACCCGAGCCGTTCGGCGTCCTCGGTGGTCTCGACCGCCTGCGTGCTGACCTGAACGGCCACACCGGTCCGGTCCGCGGCAGCGTGCAGCCGCTCGATGGCTGTCTGCCAGCTGGGGCAACCGTCGAAGTACAGCACCGTCACGTCCACGCTCATGACTCCATCATCGTCCCCGTCGCCACGACGGGCGTCACCGCGGTAGGTAGGGGTTGTGGTTGACCCGGCCCCCGGGGCGAGCCAGCCGCGGGTGGGTGATGGCCCGTGGCGCCCACCTCAGGCCTCCGCGGTCGTCGCGTGGGCGGGCGCGGACGGCCGGGACTCCAGGAGCTGAAGGAGCTTGCCCTTCGGCAGGCGACCGTGGCTGAAGAAGGCGCCGTCGACCAGGACGAGGGGGCTGAGCGCAGCGCGGTGCCGTTGTACCAGCGCCCGTCCCTCCGAGCTTCCGACGCCGATCGTGCGGACCTCGAGTCGGTGGCCGGCTCGCACCATCGCAGCGAGCGCCTCGTGGGCGTCCTCGCAGAAGTGGCACCCCGGCGCGTCGACAACGGTGATTCGCACGGGCTCGGTGTCGTGCGCTGCGGTCATGGTTCGCTCCTTGCGGCATCGTCTGGGACGAGCGTGGCGAACCGGGGCGATGGGTTGGACAGCGGTCGCATCAAGGTTTCGTGAACCGTCGGGGACCAAGGTCCCGCGGTCGCCCAGAGAGCGGCGGTCGCACGCGACTCCGCTGCACATCTGCACCGCTCGCGACCTGCTGCTCGTCGTGCGGCCGTATGAAGTTCCCCCTAGTCTCGCTCGTATGCGACGGTCACTGCGCCCCGGCTCGCCCGGGTCGCTGCGTGCTGTGCTGGCGTTGACCGCCCTGGCCGCGCTGTTCTTCATGCACGGTATGACGTCGATGCACCAGGTGCTCGCGCCGTTCTCGTCGTCGACCGCGTCGGGACAGGCGCCCTCCCCTGCCGCCGCCTCAGCGAGCAGCGGTGACCGGATCGCCGTGCCCGGCAGTATCCAGACCGGCGTCTCTGCCGCCGTCCACCACGCCGACCACGGACCCGCCCACGGCGGACACCACCTGGCAGCCTCGTGCCTCGGAGTGCTGGAAGCCCTGCTGCTGGTGCTCCTCGTCGCCGTCGCGTCGGGCGACCAGGCATGCCGTTTCCGGTGGCTGACGGGAACCATTGTGTGCGGCGTCCGGTCGTTGGAGCCGCGTGCCCTCAGCCCCTCCCGGTCACAGCTAGGCGTCGCACGGACCTAGGCCATCGGCCTACCGTCACGACTCGTGACACCGTCCGCATCGACCGTTCCTGGCTGCTGCGCGCCGTCCCACTGCGGCGTGGAGGAGGACCCGTGACTACTGGCTTCTCGGCCCTCGTGTGGGCCGCCCTCTGGGCGTCGGTGCTCATCGCCCTCGCCTACGGGGTGTACCGGTTGACCACCGTCTCTGTGCAGCGGCACGAGGTGCTGCCGTTCCAGTCCGGCTGGTCGCCGTCACAGCACGCCCTGTCGCGGTTCCACGCCCGCTGGTACCCGCTGACGTTGGTGTTCCTCGCCTTCGACGTGGAGATGCTCTTCATGTACCCCTGGTCGCTGGTCGTCGCGGTGGTCGGCCCGTCGGCCGTGATCGAGATGTTCGTCTTCCTCGGCGCGCTGCTGCTGGCGGTGCTGTGGGCGTGGCGGGAGGGAGCGCTGCGATGGGTCTGAGTGGTCGGCTCGCCGCGCTGTCACTGCAGCGTGTGCACGTGCTACCGGTCGAGGTGCCGGGCTGGTGGACCACGCGGGTGGCGCTGGAGGCGCAGGTGCGCGCACGTGGGTGGACCCTGGCCGAGTCGCCCGCGGACGCCGACGCGCTGGTCATCTGCGGCGACGTCGGAACTGCGCTCAGAGACCCGGTGCAGCTCGTCTGGGACCAGCTTCCGTCGCCCCGCGCACGGGCAGCCGTGACGGACCCGACGGGTGTGGACGCGGGCCTCGACGCCGTGGCCGCCGGACTCTGCGACGTTCGCGCCCAAAAGTCCTCCGCCGCGAGTCGTGTCCCACAGCTTCCCGATGGTTCGGAGGGGGACATGGACCACGGGGACATGGACCACGGGGACATGGACCACGGGGACATGGACCACGGG
>NZ_LMER01000017.1:169317-238160 GCF_001426435.1 Angustibacter sp. Root456
ATGGCGCCGTCAGGGATTCCTCTTGCCTCCGGCGCGCCGGATCGCGACGGGCTGGAGATGGACGTCCTGCAGGTTCCGTTGGGTCCGGTGCTCGTCCACTGGCCGGCGGGGCTCCTGCTGCGGTGCACCCTCGCGGGCGATGTCGTTACCTCGGCCGAGGCGCAGCTGCTGCGCGGCGGCGACCTCGGGCCGAGGACCGAGCAGCCGTCCGGGACGGAGCGGGCGGCGCGCAGTCTCGACGCCGCGAGCTCGGTGCTCGCGCTCACCGGCTGGTCCGATCCGGCCGGGACGGCGCAGCGCCTGCGTGACCGTTTGGTGGTCGACCCTCCCGCCGAACCAGCGTCGCTCATCCCCGATGTGGAGGCGTTGCGTCGGCAGGTGACCAGGTCGCGCATGCTGCGGTGGACGCTGCGGCGCACCGGGCCGGCGTCCGGGGCGCTCGCCACGGGTTCGGACGTGTACGCGCGGCTGCTCGCGCTGCTGGACGACGCCACCGCCCATCTCCGTGGCGATCTCCCCTCGCCGGATCTCGACCCCGCCAGCGCTCTTGAGGGGCTGTGCGACGCGGTCACGGGCCTGGAGCTGGCCGCCGTCCGCCTCGTGGTGGCGTCCCTGGACCTGCGAACCGACCGGTTGCCGGCCGAGGCGGTGCTCCATGGGTGACTCCGCAGTGGCGGCCGTGACGTCGAGCTGGTGGGCTCCCGCTCTGGTTGCGGCGTGGCTCCTCGTGCTCGCGCTCGGCGCCGCCTGCCTGGACGCCGTCCTGGCCACGCGCGGCCACGGCCTGCCGGTCGGTCGACGCGCCGCGGCGCCGCTGCAGGAGGCCGCGCGCCTGCTGCACCAACAGCGCCGGACGACGCTGCAGGCCGACACGCTGCTGTGGCGGGTCACCGGCCCCGGCCTGGTGGTCGCCGCAGTGTTGATGGTGGCCATCGTCCCCTGGGGGCACCAGGTGGTTGCCGACCTGGACGTCGGGGTGGTGTGGTTCAACGCCATGGACGTGACCGTCTGGGCATTCGTCTGGCTGGCCGGCTGGGGCCCCAACTCGGCCCACGCGCTGGTCGGTGGTTACCGTTTCCTGGCGCTGGCTCTGGGCTATGAGCTGCCGTTGATGTTTGCCCTCACGGCCCCGGCCGTCGGCGCGGGGAGCCTGCGGCTGCTCGACATCGCACAGGCGCAGGATCACCTGTGGTTCGTGGCCTGGATGCCGGTGGCCTTCCTCGTGTACTGCGTCGGGGTCCTCGGGTTTTCCGTCTCCGGTCCCTTCTCCACGCCGGCGGGTGCGGACGTGTCCGGCGGCGTGCTCGCCGAGACCTCCGGTGTCGACCGCCTGCTGCTGCAGGCGGGGCGTTACGCCTTGCTGTCGGCCGGGGCGGCGTTCGCTGTCCCGATGTTTCTGGGTGGAGGCGGCGGACCCGTTCTGCCGCAGTGGCTGTGGAGCGTCGTGAAGACGTGTCTGCTGTTAGCAGCGCTGGTTGCCGCACGCCGCCGCCTGCCCGCCGTGCGGCCCGAGCGGTTCGCGGAGGTCGGCTGGATCGTGCTGCTGCCCGCCACGTTGCTGCAGCTGCTCGTGGTTTCCGTCGTCGTGGTCGTGAGGAGCTGACGTGCTGACAGGGATCGTCTTCTGGGTGCTCGCTGTCGTCTCAGTGGCGGCCGGTGTGGCGGTGTTCCGCGTCGACTCCATGGCCCGTGCGACGTACGCGCTAGCCGTGTCGTTCGTTGCCGTGGGTCTCGCGCTGCTCCTGGTCGACCTGCACTACGTCGGCGTGGTCACCGTGCTCATGATGGTCATGGAGATGGCCGTCATGGCTGTCTACATGGTGATGTTCATGGGGATGAACCCCGCGCTCATGCCCATGAGCATGGTGCACGACAACCGCAAAGCCCTCGCCGCCGCGATCGGCTGCTTCGTCGTCCTGGGGGCAGGGGCGCTCCTGGTCCCGTGGCCCGTGCGGCCGCCCAGCCACCGTGCCGGCGACGCCACGGTGGCGCTCGGGCACGCCCTCATGGGCTCCAAGATGCTCGTGATGATGGCCCTCAGCCCCGTCATGGTCGCGGCCATCGTCGGCGGCGTCGGGCTGGCCAACCCCGGCGGCCGGTACGACCGCTTGGGCGACGACCTGCGCCGCCGGCCCACCGCCGACCCGATGCCCGGAGGGGTGGGCCGATGACCCTGCAAGCTGTGCTCCTCGTCGCCGCCGCGCTGTTCAGCGTCGGCCTGTACGGCGCCATCTCCCAGCAGGTCGTCGTCATGGTGATGATGGGCCTGGAGCTGATGATCAACGCCGTCATCCTGGCTGCGGCGGCGTGCTGGTGGTACTTGGCGCCCGCGCCCACCGGGCAGGTGCTCCTGCTCGTCGTGATCGCCGCGATGACGATCGAGATGGCGATGGGCTTCGCCGTGGCCACGCTGCTGCACCGTTCACGCGGCGCCGACATGACCGACATGGCCTCGGAGCTCTCGCGATGACGGCAGCGCTGTGGGCCCTGGTGCTGTTGCCCCTGGTCGTCGGAGGACTGCTGTGCCTCGTCGGGCCGCGCGCCGACCGGGTCGCCTCGACCGTCTCTACCGTCTGCGCCGCAGCGGTTCTCGCGCTCGCGATCGTGACGGCGACCTCGCACCCGCGGGTCGCTGCGCCGTTCCTCGCGGGCAGCAGCTTCGGCCTGGCGGTCGACGGCCTCGCCGCGGTCCTGCTCGTGACCGTCGCGGCCGTCGCCCTGCTCGTGCTGGTCTTCGCGAGCGTTGACGTCGGCTCGGCGCGCTGGCGGTTCCACGGCCTCATGCTGCTGTTCGAGGGGGCGGTGCTCGTCACCGTCACGGCCACGACGCTGCCCACCCTGCTGGCCGCCTGGGAGGTCATGGGAGCGACGTCGTACGCACTCATCGGCTTCTGGTGGCAGGAGCCGCGCCGACTGGCCTCCGGAGCGGTGGCTTTCCTCACGACCCGGACCGCCGACCTCGGCCTGTACGCCGCCGCGGGCGCCGCCCTCGCCGGGGGGCACGGTCTTGCCCTGGCGGACCTCGCCTCCGCGCCGCCGGGCTGGCGCGATGTCATCGCGGTGGGCGTGCTGGTGGCCGCTCTCGGCAAGGCCGCGCAGCTGCCGTTCTCGTTCTGGCTCTCCCGGGCGATGGACGGTCCGAGCCCGGTCAGCGCCCTGCTGCACTCGGCCGCGATGGTGGCCATGGGCGGCTACCTGCTGCTGCGCCTGGAGCCCCTGCTGGCGGCCACCCCGTGGGTCGCGGACGTCGCGGCCTGGCTAGGGGCGGCGACCGCCCTGCTGATGGGGGTCGTCGCGGTCACCCAACGGGACCTCAAGCAGCTGCTCGCTGCGTCGACCGCCTCCCAGCTCGGGTTCGTGGTCGCCGGCGCGGGCGTCGGTGCGGTGGCCGGTGGCACGGCCCAGCTCGTCGCCCACGCCGCGACGAAGGCCGCGCTCTTCCTGGCCGCCGGTGCGTGGCTCACGGCCCTCGGGACCCGACATCTCGTCGGGTTGCGGGGCGTCGCCCGACGCTGGCGCACGCTGGGCGTCGCGGCGAGCGTGGCCCTGCTGTCGCTCGCCGGGCTGCCGCCGCTGGCTCTGTGGGCCACGAAGGACGACGTCCTCGCCGTCGCCCGGCACCGGTCTGTGCCGTTGTTCGGCCTGCTCCTCCTTGCCGCCGTCGTCTCGGCGGCGTACGCCGGCAAGGCCCTGGTACAGGTCTGGCGCGCTCCGCTGTCCACGACGGCTGACGCCTGGGACGACGAGCACGCCGGCACCCGGCACGTCGGCGGTCTCGAACGGCTCCCGGTGATGGTGCTGGCGGCCGGTGCCGCCGTGCTCGAGCTGCTGGTGCTGCCGCCCTTCGGGGACCGCCTCCGCGGGGTGCTCGGGCGCCCCGACGAACCCTCGGCCTCGGCCGCCGAGATGGCGGTGACCGGGCTGCTGGCCACAGCGGTTCTCGGGCTGACCGTGGTGGTGGCCCGGCGTCCGGCGTGGCTGGACCGGCTACCGCAACCGGACTGGGCTGTTGGGTGGCTCCGGCTCGAGAGGGCGGCCGACGCTGTGGTCGCGCAACCCACAGCGGCTCTGGCGCAACGGTTGTCGTCGTTCGACGACGCCGTCGTCGACGGCGCGGTCCGCGGCGCGGTACGCCTTGCGACGGCCGGTGCGCGCGCCGCCGGCCGGTGGGACGAGGGCGCCCTCGACGCTGCCGTCGAGCGGCTCGCCTCGGCGGTACGCGGAGCGGGGCGCCTCGCGCGCCGGCCCCAGACCGGCCAGCTGCACCAGTACTACCTGCAAGCCGTCGCGGTGCTCACCGTGGCCGTCGTGCTCCTGATCGTGGTGAGGTGACTGTGCTCAGCCTGCTCGTCGTCCTGCCCCTCGTGGCCGCCCTGGTCGCTGCCGCTGTCCCGCGCCTGCCGTCGGCGGCAGTGCGCTGGTGGTGGCTGGGCGTCACCGGCGTCGAGGTGGTGCTCGTCGCCGTTCTCTGGGCCGGCTACCGGACGCCGGCCTCGGGGTCCCTGGCCTACGAGGAGCGCGTGCCGTGGATCCCCGGAGTCCGCAGCAGCTACCACGTCGGCCTCGACGGTCTGTCCCTACCGTTGGTCGCCCTGACCTGCGTGGTGTTCCTGGCCTGCGCCGTCTACGCGCTCCGCGACGACGAGCGCCCACGTCCGCGCGCCGCGCTCTTCCTGTTCCTCCAGGCGACCTGCATCGGCCTGTTCATCGCCGCAGACCTGCTGGTGTTCTTCGTGTGGTTCGACCTGTCGATCGTCGGCATGTACCTGGTGATCGCCGGCTGGGGACACGGCGACGCGGCCCGCTCGGCGCTGAAGTTCTTCCTGTACACGTTCCTGGGCTCGCTGGCCCTGCTGCTTGGCTTCATCGGCCTCTACGTCGGCTCGTCACCGCACACCTTCGACATGCTGGAGCTGGCGGCGCACCCGCCGCTCTCGGGGACAGCCGGAGGGCTCGTGCTGGCGGCGGTGCTGCTGGGCCTGGCGGTCAAGACGCCGACCTTCCCCTTCCACACCTGGCTGCCGCCGGCGCACACCGACGCCCCGGCGATCGGGTCCGCGGTGCTGGCCGGCGTGCTGCTGAAGATGGGCACCTACGGGTTCGTGCGCATCGCGATGCCGATGCTCCCGGCGTCCTGGCGGGCGTGGTCGGGCGTCATCCTCGCCGTCGGCATCGTCTCGGTGCTGTACGGCGCACTGGTCGCCCTGGCGCAGAAGGACTTCAAGCGGATGGTGGCGTACACGTCGGTCAACCACATGGGGTACGTGGTGGTCGCCGTGGGAGCAGCGGGCTTCGTGTCGGGCAGCGACGCGCACGCGCGGTCGGTGGCGGTGTCCGGTGCGGTGACGCAGATGGTCAGCCACGGCCTGATCACGGCGGCACTGTTCCTGCTCGCCGGCGTGCTGCACCGGCGCGCCGCAACCTACGACTTGGGAGCATTCGGCGGCCTTGCCGGTCCGGCCCCGCGGTTCACCGCCCTGCTGGCCGTCGCGTCCTTCGCCTCGCTCGGGCTCCCGGGGTTCAGCGGCTTCATCGCCGAGTTCCAGGTGTTCACCGGCAGCATCGCCGCCGTTCCGGTGGCGCTGCTGGCCCTGCCCGGCATTGTCATCACCGCCGCGCTGTTCCTCGTTGCGCTGCAACGGTTGGTCGCCGGCCCGGTCCGAGGTCGCTCCGAGGAGTTCACCGACCTCGTCGGCACCGAGACGTGGTCCGTGCTGCC
Organism: Angustibacter sp. Root456; assembly: GCF_001426435.1. Classification (NCBI taxonomy): domain Bacteria; kingdom Bacillati; phylum Actinomycetota; class Actinomycetes; order Kineosporiales; family Kineosporiaceae; genus Angustibacter; species Angustibacter sp. Root456. The sequence continues at coordinate 175,037 of NZ_LMER01000017.1, forward strand.
GCTGCTGGCGCTGTCCCTGCTGATCGGCGTGCTGCCCCGGGTGCTCCTGGACGTCGTCGAGCCGGCCGCTGACGCCGTCGTGCGGCTGGTGGGACGCTAGTGCCGGCCGTCACCGAAGCCCAGATGGCGATGCACCCGCTTGCCCTGCTGCCGGAGCTGCTGCTGCTGGTCGGTGCGCTGTCGGCGCTGGTGCTGGGCTCGTTCGTGCCGCGGCGGCGCCAGTGGCTGCCGCGGCTGGTGGCCGTGGCGGCCCTGCTGGCCTCCGGCGCGGCCGCCGGGGTGGGGCTCGCCGGGCCAGTGCGCCTCGTCTACTCCGGCACCTTCACCGTCGACACCGCAACGGGCGTCGTGCGACTGGTCGTCGCGGCGTCGACGCTGCTCGTCATCGGGCTCGGCGTGGACGAGCTCGCCGACGACGTCCGCGAGAGCGAGACCTACGCGCTGTTGCTCCTCTCGGCTGCCGGCGCCATGCTGCTCGCCGGCGCCAGCGACTTGCTCGTCCTCGCCGTCGCCTTCCTGCTCACCAGCGTGCCGCTCTACGGCCTCATCGGTCTGCCACGCACGCCGGGTGCTGGCGAGGCGGCGCTGAAGACCTACCTTCTCGGTGCTCTGTTCGGCATCGTCATGCTGCTCGGCGTCACGTTGCTCTACGGTCTCGCGGGCGGCACCACGTACGCCGAGCTGGGGCAGGGGCTGGGTCGGGCGCCGTCCGCGGCCCTCGCCGTCGGCGTGGTGGCTGTGCTCGGTGGGCTGCTCTTCGAGTCCGGCGCCGTCCCGGCCCACTTCTGGGTCCCGGACGCCGCTCAGGGCACGGGTGCGACCGCGGCCGCGTTCCTGACCACCGTGCCCAAGGTGGGCGCCCTGCTGGCGACGTACCGGTTCGTCGACGCACTGCCCGGCCCCTTGCGCTGGTGGCTGCTCGTCGGCGTCGTGGCGGCCGCCAGCATGACGCTGGGCAACCTGGCTGCCTACTCCCAGCGCGACCCGCGGCGGCTGCTGGGGTGGTCGACGGTCAGCCAGGTCGGCTACCTGCTGCTGCCCGTGGCCGTGGCCGGCCACTCCGACCTTGCACGCCCAGCGCTGCTCGTCTACCTCGCGGCGTACGCCGTCACGAACCTCGGAGCGTTCGCTGTCACGGCCGCCTTCCCGCAGCGGCGTGATCTGTCCGCGTACCGGGGCCTCGGCCGGTCGCGCCCGGCACTGGCCGCCGCGTTGCTCGTCTGCCTGCTTGGCCTGGTCGGCACGCCGCCCACCGCCGTCTTCGCGGGCAAGCTCCTCGTCTCGGCGGCGGCCTGGGACGGTGGCGCGGCGTGGCTCGTCGTCGTGCTGGTGGTGAACTCCGTCGCCAGCCTGTTCTACTACCTGCGCTGGATCGCGCCGCTCTACGAGCGGGGCCTGGGAACCGAGCGGACAGCACGAGGCGCGTTCGTACCGCGCCCGTGGGCGGCGCGAGCAGCCGTCGCCGCCGCCGTCTGCTCCGTCGTCCTGGGTGTGCTGACCGGCCTGGCCTCGCGGCTCGCCGCCTCCTGACCGCTACGTCGCCTGGTAGTCCAGTCGGGTCATCATGCCGGCCTCGGCGTGGTAGGCGTTGTGGCAGTGGACCATCCACCGGCCGGGGTTGTCGGCCAGAAGGTCGGCCTCCAGGCCGCCCATGGGTGGGACCAGGACGGTGTCTTTGCGTGGACCCCTACCGCCGGCGGGGCCGAGCTGGAAGGTGTGGCCGTGCACGTGCAGCGGGTGGCCCATCATCGAGTGGTTCGTGATGCGCAGACGCGTCATCTGCCCCTGGCGCACGGTGAGTGGTCGCGTCTTGTCGTAGGTGCGGCCGTTGATCGTCCAGACGTAGCCGCTCATGCTGCCGCTGAGCGCGACGTCCTGCCGTGAGTCCGGCGACCGGGCGGGCAGCGCAGACCCGGACGCGGCGGACAGATCAACGACGGTCAACGGCGGGGTGTCCAGCTCGGGCGGCCGGTATCCGGATGGCGGCACCGGACCGGACGCGGTGCGCACGAGCGCCACGGCCTGCCCCTGCTTGCCCAACGGCTGTGCGGCGAGGGGGAACACGCCCGAGCCGAGGGTGACGACGACGTCGTAGCGCTCCCCCATGCCCAGACGCAGGGACCCTGTCTGGGCCGGCTCCACCGGATACCCGTCGCTGTGCGTGACCGTCATCCGGTGAGCGCCGAGCGCCATGTCGAAGATGGTGTCCGCGGCGGCGTTGATCAACCGGATGCGCACGCGCTGGCCGGCCTTGGCCCGCAAGACGTCGGGATCGGTGGGTGCCCGGCCGTTGACGAGGTACAGCGGGTACCTGACGTCGCCACCGTCCCCGCCCATGCCCATGCCGCCCATGGAGCCGTCCCCCATGTCCATGCCACCCATGGAGCCGCCGCCGCGCTTGAGGTCGGCGAAGATCTGCTCAGGCGTCGGGCCGACCCCGTCCGTCCAGTCGTCGAGCACCACGACCCACTCGGCGTCGTAGTCGCCGGGCTCGCTCGGGTCGTCGATGACGAACGGGGCGTACAGCCCGCGGTCGAGCTGCAGGCCGCTGTGCGGGTGGAACCAGTAGGTGCCGGGGTCGGGGACGGTGAAGTCGAAGTCGAACCGGCCACCGGCCGCGACCGGCTCGCTCGTCAGGTGCGGGACGCCGTCCATGTCGTTGCGGATGGCGAGCCCGTGCCAGTGGACGCTGGTCTCCTCAGGCAGCTCGTTGGTGAACGCCACCCGCACACGGTCACCCGCGGTGGCGCGCAGCATCGTGCCCGGGACCTGGTCGCCGTAGGCCCAGGTGTCGACGACTCGGCCGCCGAGGTCGACCTGCGCACGTCGTGCGTTCACCCGGTAGGTGCGCGTGCGCCCGCTGGTCGGTCGGGCCGACTCCGCAGCCGCGATGGCACCGGCTCCCACCGGCCGATCTCCGGAAGAGCACGCGGTCAGGGCTGCTGCGCCGCCGGCGCCCAGCAGCACCAAGCCGGTCAGCGCGGTACGCCGGGAGATCGGGGATGACGTCATGAGCCAACCCTCGCCGCCGGAACCCTGGCGAACCGTGGTCGTTCCATGAAGGTTGGGTCAAGACCAACCAGGCTTGACCCAACCTTCATGGAACCTCGCCCCTAGCAGCGGAACTGCACTGCGACGCTCGAGTCATCAACGAGGCCGGGAGGTCGACATGATGGGTTGGTACGGCGACGGCGGCTGGTGGGTCGGCATGATCGCCATGGTGCTGTTCTGGGTCGTGGTCATTGGCGCCATCGTCTGGGCCGTGGTCCGTCTGACGAACCGCCCGCAGCCACCGGCAACGCAGGCAGCACCGGCAGGTGACTCGCCGCGCGAGATTCTGGACCGTCGGTTCGCCGCCGGTGAGCTCAACGAACAGCAGTACCTCGAGGCCCGGCGCCTGCTGGAGCTCGACCCGACGACCACGCAGCGCTGAGTCCTGGTGCTCGGCCTGCGCGCCGACCTCTACGGCCCGGCCGGGCGCGGGAGACTGGTCCCATGAGTCAGCCGTCAGGCCGGAGCGCCGCGCGCCCGTTGACAGAGCGCCAACGTCGAGTGCTGGTGGTCGACGACGAGCAGCCGCTGGTGACCTTGGTGGCCGGCTACCTGGAGCGCGACGGCTTCGAGGTCTCCACCGCTCACGACGGCGGCACCGCACTGGAGCTCGCCAGGACCGCGGACCCGGACGTCGTCGTGCTGGACCTGGGCCTACCGGTCGTGGACGGCGTCGAGGTGTGCCGCCGGCTTCGGACGTTCTCCGACTGCTACGTCGTGATGCTCACCGCCCGCGCGGAGGAGGTGGACAAGCTCATCGGGCTGTCCGTCGGTGCGGACGACTACATGACCAAGCCGTTCAGCCCGCGTGAACTGGTCGCGCGGATTCACGTCATGCTGCGCCGGCCGCGCTTGACGACCGACCCGTTGCCGCCGCTCGAGGAGCAGCCGCCCCGCGTCATCGGCGGGCTGGTCCTCGACCTCGCGGGCCACGAGGTTCACCTGGACGGGGAGCCCGTCCCCTTGACCCCGACCGAGTTCGACCTGCTCGCCACGCTGGCCGGCCGCCCGAAGCTGGCCTTCACCCGGCGCCAGCTCATCGACGCCGTCTGGGGTGAGACGTGGGTCGGTGACGAGCACCTCGTCGACGTCCACGTCGCCCACCTTCGACGCAAGCTGGGCGACGATCCGGCAGCCCCGCGGTTCGTCCGGACGGTCCGCGGCGTCGGCTACCGGCTGGGGACGGGGACGTGACCCGCGTGCGGGAGTCCTGGACGGGCAACCTGACGGTCCGGCTCCTGCTTGCCCAGTTGCTCGTGCTCGTGGCCGGCGCGGTCACCGCCTGGGTGGTCACGGTGGCGATCGGCCCACCCCTGTTCCACGAGCACCTGCGGCGCGCCGGTGTCGCCGCCTCGCCGGCCGAGGTGACGCACGCCGAGGAGGCGTTCCGCTCGGCGACCGTCATCTCGCTCACCCTCGCCTTGCTGGCTGCTCTGGCCACAGCCCTGGGCGTCAGCATCTACGTCACGCGCCGCGTCGGCCGGTCCGTGGCCGCCGTGGCTGACGCGGCGACTGACGTCGCCGCCGGGCACTACGAGGCGCGCGTGCCGCCGGCCGGGCTCGGCGAGGAGTTCGACGAGCTCGGTGGCGCCTTCAACGCGATGGCGGTGCGCCTCGGCAGTGTCGAGCAGACCCGCAGCCGCCTGCTCGCCGACCTGGCGCACGAGCTTCGTACGCCGGTCACCACCCTGGACGCCTACCTGGAGGGCCTTGAGGACGGCGTCGCGGTGCTGGACGCTGAGACCCTCGCGGTCCTGCACGAGCAGACCCGGCGGCTGACCCGACTAGCCTCCGACGTCAGCGCCGTCTCCAGCGCGGAGGAGTACCGGCTGGAGCTGCGCGCTCAACGGACCCCGCCCGAACAGCTCGCCCGCGCAGCGGCCGCCGCCGCTGCCGACCGCTACGCCGCCAGGGGCGTCGAGCTCCAGGTCGTGGCAGCGCCCGGCACGCCCGCCGTCGACGCCGACCCGGATCGCATGGGCCAGGTGCTCGGCAACCTGCTCGACAACGCTCTGCGCCACACCCCTCCGCATGGTGCGGTCACGATGTCCGTGGAGCCACGCGCCGGGGGTGTCGCCATCGCCGTGTCGGACGACGGCGAGGGAATCGCCGCCGAGCACCTGCCGCACGTCTTCGAGCGGTTCTACCGCGCCGACGCCGCCCGCAGCCGCTCCGACGGCGGCTCCGGCCTGGGGCTCGCGATCGCCAAGGCCCTCACTGACGCACACGGCGGCCACATCTCAGTCACCAGCGACGGCGCCGGGAAGGGCGCGACGTTCACCGTCTGGCTACCCGCAGCGCACTGAGGCCAGCGCAGCCGGAGACCGGCGCCGCCACCCCCGCCGCGTGGCACAGCTTTCGCACAAGCCAGCCCCATCGGGACCCGATCAGGCGCCTACCGCCGGTCCGGCGGCTGTGAGAACGTGCAGGTCAGCGGCATGACGGCTGCTTCGGAGCCCCGGAGGACCAGTGTTACTTCGACATCTGAGAAGCGCGGCGGCCCACGCTCACGATCGTGGCAGCTGCGGTCAGCCCGCTGACAGCAGCTGCCACGATGTGCGTCCCGAAGACCTCACCAGTCCCCCAACGCCGCGAACCGCTCGCCGATGAGGCGGTGCGTGGCGGCGTCGGGGTGCAGGTTGTCGGGCAGGGGAAGTCGCTTGGCGTCCTCGGCGCCGTAGAGGCCCAGCCCGTCGACGCAGGACAGGTGCGGATCACGCCGCTGCTCGACGACCTCGCCGAGCACCTCGCGCACCACCTCGAGCGTGAGCGCACCACGGGCCACCTCCTGGGGGTCGCCGGTGGCGACGAAGGCGACCCGGCCCTCGGCCATCGCGGCCAGGTCCGGCGCGCCGGGACCAGGCGTGCGCTCGTGGATGCCGCAGAACAACGGGGTGATGAGGCGCACCGGCGTGTCCGGGTGCCTGTCGCGGATGGTGTCGAGCCACCCGTGGACGGCCGGGCCGAGAGCACGGCGACGCATCAGGTCGGCGTTCACCAGGTTGATGCCCAGCTCGAGGCTGATGCGCTCGGCGGGGGTGTCGCGGATGGTGCGGGCGATGAACGGGTCGAGCAACGCGCTACCGCCGAGACCGAGGTTGACGAGGTCGAGTCCGGTGAGGCGCGCAGCGACCACGGGCCACGTGCCGGTGGGATGGGCGGCGTTGGAGCCCTGGCTGATCGAGCTGCCGTGGTGAACCCACCGCGGTCGCTCCGAGGCGGCCGGCGTGAGGGGTGCGTCGGCCCGCAACGCAAGCAGCTCGGTCTGCTCGTCGTGAGGCAACCAGATCTCGACCGTCTTCTCCCCCGGCGCCAGGTCGACGACCAGGCTGCTCGAGCCGCCCGGCTCGACGGTCCGCGCGCCGGACATCATGTCGACCGTCAGCACGTTGCCGTCAGGTGCTGTGAGCTGGTGGGTGAGCTGTCCGTCGACGAGTACGTCGAACACGCCGTCGGGTCGAGGCGGAGCACCGACGTAACGCCGCTTCGTGGGCAGCACGTCGAGCTCAAGGTGACGCGCCGCGGTACGGAACGCCAGGCGCACGCCGGCTGGCTGAGCCTCGACCATGTGCAGCTGCTGGTCGTCGGACTGTGCCCGAGCGGCCGCGGGGATGCGGTGCGGCAGCAGGCCCCCACGGTCGGTGCGCTCGACCTCGAGCGCTCCGACGACGAAAGCGGGATCGATCATGAGCCCTCCCTAGCGCTCAGACGGACGTCGACCGTATCGACTGCGTGGCCGCTGACCTCTGGCGCCCGGGGTCGGCGCCGTCAGCCCGGGGAGCGCAGAGCCTGCACGACGATGCGCGTCGCCGCTGCCACGAGCTCGTCGTCCGGCTCGGCGTCAGCTGTCTCGTGCGACGTCATGACGGCCAGGATCCACGGCGCCCGACCGCCCGGAGGGCGCACGATGGCCACGTCGTTGCGCACGCCGTAACGGGCTGTGCCGCTCTTGTCCTCGACGACGAACCCGTCGGGTACGCCGGCTCGCACGAGCCCCGCTCCGGTGACGCTGTCGCGCATCGCACGTTCGAGGACCAGCCGGTCCGCAGGCTCCAGGACGTCGCCACGAACGAGGGTCGCGAGGGTTCCACCCAGGGCTCGCGGCGTCGAGGTGTCCCTGGTCTCCCCCGGTGCCCAATCGTTGAGGGCCGGCTCCCGGCGATCCACCGAGGTGATGTCGTCACCTGCGGCGGCGACGAAGTCGCCCACCGTCGTGGGGCCACCCACCTGCTCGAACAGCAGGTTGGCCGCCGTGTTGTCGCTCCTGGTCAGGGACGCGTCGATCAGCTGGCGAATGGTCATCCCGCGATCGACGAACCGCTCGGTGACTGGTGAGTGGGCGACCAGGTCGCCCGACGTCCAACGCAGTCGGCGCCCCAGGTCGGCTGCCGACAACCGGTCGAGCAGGGCGGCGACGGCCAGCACCTTGACGGTGGACGCCATGGCGAACCGCTCGTCGCCCCGGTGCGAGAGGCTGCGGTCTGATCCGGTGTCGAGCGCGTAGACGCCGAGCCGGCCGCCCCGCCGTCGCTCGAGCGCCGTGAACTGCGCCTCGAGCTGCGCGGCGGCCTGCCCCTCGACGCCGGCCCTGGATGACGACGGCGACGCGCTCGCCTCGGCGGTCGGCTGTGACGAGCTACCGGTCGGGGCCGACGACTCGGGTGAGCAGCCCGCCAGCAAGGGAAGGAGCAGCGCGGCGCCCGCAGCGGTCAGGCGAGCCGTGGCGGAGGTCATGAGGACGAGCATCTCCGCCCACCGGCCCGTCGTCCAAACCGCTAGGGGGTCAGCCCACGGCCGCGAGCGGGCCGGTCACCTTGGCGAGGGCTCTCTCGGCGACCACCCACCGGACGACCAGGCGTTCTCGTGCACCCACGTCGTGGACGACGGCGAGCCGTTGCTGTGGGCCGCCCGTCAACCAGCAGCAGAGCGCGGCGAGGACTGGAGCGCCCACTGCGGCGCCGGTAGTCACCCGACCGATGACATCCGTCTCGTGCACTTCGCCCACCTGGTGCGCGCCGCACCCGGGCTACGGCAGCTCAGCGATCTGGCGATGGACGAGGAGGCCTGGCGCGATGACGCGGACTCGGACTGGCAACGGGCACCGATCGCCTGACGACCTCGAGCCGTCGAGGTTCAGCGACCCACGCTGACTGCGAGCGCGAACGTACCGACGACAACCGCGAGGGTCACGATCGAGTGGCGGACGGGTCCCGTCCGCCCGCCCGCACGTCCACCCGGGCAGCAGTCAGGGGGGTGGTGTCGACCACCGCCGCCGCAGGGCGGCCCATGTGTCCCCCCGGCGCCGTGAGCGTGGCAGCGGCGGTCATCGCGCTGACCGCCGCTGCCACGTTCTACCCCCGCTGCTGGACGGCGACCGGTGCGGGTCAGCTGCGCCAGGTGTCGTCGAGCGTCACCGTGCCGGACGACGGCACCGTGGCTGTGCGGTTGCCACCGCTCTCCCACGTGACGCTGCCGGAGCCGTCCTTCTTGACGTACTTGTACTCGAACGCCGTGCCCGCCGGCATCGAGACCGAGCCGGTCCACACGGGGTAGGAGGCCGCCGACAGCGGCACCGCCTTGGCGGGGTCCCAGCCGCCGAGCGCGGCGGTGTTGCCGACCACGTAGACGTTCTGGCCCCACGTCGTCGAGGCGTTGACGGCGAACGACGCGCTGGTGGCCGACGTCGTCGCCGTGCCCTTCGCACCCACGTGCAGCGCGACGGTGTCCTGCGCGCCGACCGTGGCAGTGAAGCGCCCGCTGCCGTCGACGGTGAACGCCTGGCCAGCGCACCTGCTGCCCGACGGCCGCCCGTCGGTGACGTCGCAGTAGGTGCCCGCCGGCAGGGAGGTCTGGAACGTCCGGGTGAACGCCGAGCCCGTGTGGTTGATGACGAGGTAGCCCGCTGATCCGCGCCCGAAGGCGATGCGGTTGCTGCCGTCGTCCCACCAGCTCGTGACGCCGGTGCCGCGCACGGTGTTGTGGAAGCCGACCATGCCGCTGATCTGCGACCACGCGTGCTGGCACTTCCAGCCGTCGGTGTAGCAGGCGTTGACCTGACCGCCGTTCGGGGGCCCGGCGTCGTTGTTGCTGAACTCGTAGCCCGAGTGCACGGCAGGCGAGCCGTAGTCCCAGCCGAGCATGAAGACGTTGGCGAGCGTGTACGTCGCCCCGTCCTTGTAGGTCAGGGTCGAGCCGTTGCGCTCGGTGTCGTGGTTGTCGACGAACACGGTGGCGTCGGCCGACGGCAGCATGCCCCAAGACTGCCCGAAGGCGTTGAGGTCCTTGAGGTTCCCGCTCGTGAACACCCGCTTGAGGTTCGTGCCGTAGCGGAACTCGTGGACGTCGCCGGTGCCGGTGTACTCGTCGGGCTGGATCGGCTCACCGGATCCGTAGATGACCTCCTGCACCCAGTAGGCGTTCGGGTCGCTCATCCGTGACTTGATGGCCTGCAGGTCGGCGGCGGCAATGTGCTTCGCCGCGTCGATGCGGAACCCGTCGACGCCGAGCGAGCGCAGGTCGTCCAGGTAGCGCGCGATCGTCGACTGCACGTACGCGCTGCCGGTGTTGAGGTCGGACAGGCCCACCAGCTCGCAGTTCTGCACCTGCCAGCGATTGGTGTAGTCGCTGATCGACGTGCGGCAGGAGTGGAAGTCCTGGTCTTGGTACAGGCCCGGGTAGGTGTACTTGGAGTACGTCGTCCCCGCCGTCCCCGTGCCGGAGCCGGCGCTCATGTGGTTGATGACCGAGTCGGCGATCACCTTGACGCCGGCCGCGTGGCAGGTGCTCACCATGCTGGCGAACTGCGAGCGGGTGCCCTGACGGTTCCCGATCTTGTATGACACCGGCTGGTACGACGTCCACCACTGGCTGCCCTGGATCGTCTCCTCAGGCGGCGACACCTGCACGTAGCCGTACCCGGCCGGCCCGAGGGTGTCAGTGCAGGCCTTGGCGACCGACGGCCAGTTCCACTGGAACAGCACCGCGGTGACGTCGCGGCTCGACGGCGGCGAGGCCGCGGCTGGCGCGCTCGTCGTGACGCTCGCGGCGAGGGCCGAGGTGGCGGCGACCGCCAGCGACAACGCTGCGGCCCAGCGGCGGCGCCGGGGCGCACCGCGACCGGGTCGGATTCGGGTGATCGAGCAGGGGGCCACATCGCCTCCAAGGCAGGGTCGGCGCCCGGCCCGCCTCGTTGCGGGTCGGGAGGGCACCGTCCCCCCGAGCAGGAGTGCGGTGCACGATGTGGTCGCCGGCGACCGGCCTGCAAGAAGTTGCAGACGCTGGGCGGAACTTTCGTCCTGACGAAACGTGATGTCAAGGGGGCACACCGGACATCCGTCGCGAAGCGGCCGCCCGACCGCTCGCTGCGCCGCGTCCCGAGGCTGCTCGGCTCCGCCGCACCGCGTCGGCGGGGACGCGAAAGTCCCGCGCGGACGCGGACCAGGCGGTCGTTCCCTCCCAGGCGCGAAGTCCAGTGCTCAGGGCGTCGCGGACTCGATGTGCAGCGTCAGCTTCTTCAGCAACCGGTTCAGCGTGGCGAGCTCGCGGGGCGAGAGGACGTCGGCCAGCTGGTTCTCGGCCGCGCCCCGCAGGTGCATGGCCCGGCGCCAGATGTCGACACCGGCTCGGGTCGCCTCGACGTCGACGCGCCGGCGGTCGCCCGGGCTCGGCGTCCGCTTGAGCCAGCCCTTGCGCTCCATGGCATCCAGCCGTCCGGTCATGCCGGCGTTCGACGTGTGCGTGGCCTCCGCGAGGTCGCCGGGTGAGGCCTTGCCGGGGGTGTCGCGGATCATCAACGCGTGCAGGGTGGCGTACTCGAAGTCCTGCAGGCCGACCTGCGCGACCGCCTCCTTCGTCGTGTCGTCGAACCACCGCACGACGCGCATCAGCCGGACGGCAGCGGCCTCGACGGCGTCGTCGAACGGCTCATCGAGCACCCAGTGGTCGCGCCAGCGCTCGACGTGCAGGTCGGCGGCGTCGCGAGGCATGCCGGAAAGCATACGACGAAACTTCGTTGACGAATATTTCGCTGGCTAACTAATCTGCAGCCGTGACCGACACTTCCTCGCGTCCCCTGCGCTTCTCGAGCTACCGATGGCTCCTGTCCGGAACGACGGTCAACACGCTGGGGAACAGCATCGCGCCGGTCGCCATCGCCTTCGCGGTGCTGGACGTCGGCGGGACGGTCACTCAGCTGGGGCTGGTCGTCGCGACCTACGCGCTGGCCGACATCGCTGCTGTGGTGGGCGGCGGCGTGCTGGGCGACCGGCTCCCCCGCCAGGTCATGATGCGCGGAACCAACGCGGCCGCGGGCGTCGTCCAGGCCGCCCTCGCGGTGAGTTTGCTGACCGGCGTCGCCTCGGTGTGGCTCATCGCCGTCGCCGGCGCCGTGAACGGCGCGCTCGGCTCGCTCGGCGGCCCCAGCGCGCAGGCCATCACGCCGCAGACGGTGCCAGGCGACGTCCTGAGGCAGGCGATCACGCTGCGACGCCTGGCGCAGAACGCCGCCAGCATCCTCGGGTTCGCAGGCGCCGGCCTCGTCGTGGCCTGGGTCGGCTCGGGCGGGGCGGTGCTGGTCGACGCGGCGACCTTCGTGGTCGCGGCCGCCTGCTTCACGCGCATCTCGGTGCCGCCGGTCACCGCGCCCGCCGCGCGGCGGCACCCGTTCGCCGAGGCCGTCGAGGGCCTGCGCGAGGTGCTGCGGCGCTCGTGGTTGTGGGCCGGCATCGCCATGGCGCTCGTCTACCACCTGTTCTACGGCGGGGCCCAGGGCGTGCTGGGACCGGTGGTGGTGGGCGAGGGCATCAGCCGCCCGGCGTGGGGGTACGCGCTGTCGGCGATGATGCTCGGCTTCGTCAGCGGTGGTCTGCTCAGCCTGGCGTGGAAGCCACGCCGCATCCTCCTGGTCGGCGAGCTGTTCCTGATGCTCACCATCTGCTTCCCCCTGGCCATGGCCTGGAGCACGTCGCTGTGGCTGGTCGTCGCCGGCGCGTTCCTGCACGGCTTCGGGCTGGAGATCTTCAGCGTCGGCTGGGACCTCGCGATCCAGGAGAACGTGCCGGAGCACCTGCTGGCGCGCGTGTACTCGTTCGACCAGCTCGGCTCGTTCCTCGCGCGCCCGGTCGGGCTGGCGCTCACCGGCCCACTCGCCGCCGCAGTCGGTGCGCGCGAGTGGCTCGTCGTCGTCGCGGTGGCGATGCTCGTCGCCGAGGCGGTGCCCTTCGCGGTGCGGGAGGTGCGGCGGCTGGAACGGCGCTCCCTGCCCGACGACGTTCCGGTGACCTGAGCTGGAGGGCGGCCCCCACCGCCTGCGAGGATGCGGGGCCATGACGGCTGGATCGTTCCCTGACCTCGCCTCGGTGCGAGCAGCGCTCGACGAGCTCGACGGCCGCGTGGTCGAGCTGCTCGTCGAGCGCCAGCACCTGGTGGCCCAGGCCGCGGCGTTCAAGCACACCGACTCCGAGGTGCAGGCACCGCAGCGCGTCGCAGCGGTCGTGCGCCGGGCCCGCCAGCTGGCCGAGCAGCACGGCGGGTCCGGCGACCTGGTCGAACAGGTCTACACCGCGCTCGTCGCCGCGTTCGTCGCGCACGAGCGGGCCGCCCTGCGCGCCAGCACGACCTGAGCGGCGGCCACCAGCCACGCCACCAGCACGAGGGCACCACCGACGTACCCGAGCTCCGGTGCCGAGACGTGTCCGAGGGCGAGGCCGCCGCAGGCCCCGGCCGCCCCGATCCCGAGGAACACCGCGGCGCTGTTCAGGCCTATCGCCACCTGCGCAGCCTGCGGAGCGATGGCCACGAGCCGGTGCTGCTGCGGCACCGTCAAGCTCCAGGCCGAGAGCCCCCACACCGCTAGCACCGCAGCGGTTCCGGCCACCGACCGCGTCGCGATGGGCACCGCCAGGAGCGCTGCCGCGAACACGACCAGCCCGCCCAGGAGCACGACGTCGGGCCCGATCCGGTCGGTCAGCCGGCCGCCCAGCGCGTTACCGACCACACCGCAGGCCCCGAACACCAGCAGCAGCCAGGTGAGGCCCGTGCCCGTCACCCCGGCGTTCACCGCCACGACCTGCCCCACGTAGGTGTAGACCGTGAAGCCACCGAGGAACAGCAGCACCGTCGTGGTGATCACCGCCAGCACCCGCCGGTCGGCGAGCACCGCCAGCCGGGCCCGCAGCGTCGCGATCGGGGGCGTCGGCAGCGCCGGCAGCCGCGCGGCCAGCACCGCGAGAGCGACCCCGGCGGTGGCGGCGACGAGGCCGAAGCTGCCCTGCCAGCCCACCGCGTTGCCGACGTAGGTGCCGACCGGCACGCCCAGCACGGTCGCCGCGGTCGTGCCCCCGAGCACGACCGCCAGCGCGCGCCCGCGCCGTTCGGGAGCCACCAGCGTGACGGCCGCCGCGGCCGCCGCGGGCGTGTAGAGGGCCGCGCCGGCGGCAGCCAGCACCCTCGTCGCCAGCAGGACGGCGAACCCCGGCGCCAGCGCGGACCCGACGTTCGCCAGCGCGAAGAGCGCGAGCGCGCTGAGCAGCAGCGTCCGTCGCGCGACCCGTGCGGTCGCGGCGGCCAGCACCGGCGCGAGCACGCCGAACGTCACGGCGAACACCGTGACAAGCTGGCCCGCCTCGGCCAGCGACACGTGCAGGTCCGCGCCCAGACGGCGCAGCACGCCCGCGACGACGAAGGTGTCGGTGCCGATCGCGAACGACCCCAAGGCCAGGACGGCGACCAGGCGCAGCACGCTGCGGTCATCGCTTCGGTGGGCGCTCATGCCGCCACCTGCGCGCCGCTCGCCGTGCGATCGCGGACGACGCGTCCGTCGAGGAGGACCATCTCGATGTCGTCCGGGCGCGAGAGCACCGTGATGTCTTGCGCCGGGTCGCCGTCGGTCACGACGAGGTCGGCGAGACGGCCGGCCTCGACGATGCCGGCGGTGTCGCCGCGCCCCGCCAGCGCCGCGCCGTTCGCCGTGGCCCAGGTGAGCACCGTCGCCGGGTCGATACCTGCCAGCTCGACGTACGCCGCGAGCTCACGGGCGTAGGTGCCGTGCGGCGTCCACGCGAAGCCGAAGTCGTCGCCCGCGACGATCTTGATGCCCAGCTCGACGGCGCGCGGCAGCATCCAGATCGTGTTGTCGATCTCGGCCTGGTAGTCGAGCTTCTCGAGGTACTCGGGCGTCTTGCCGTGCTCCGCTCCGTGCAGCAGGAGCTGTCGCGGTTGGTAGAGACTCGGGACAACGTAGATGCCCTGTGCCGCAATGGCTTGCAGCGCTTCCTCGTCGGCGTACGACGCGTGGTCGATGACGTCGACCTCGGCGCGGATCGCGTTGCGGATGCCCTCGACACCTCGGGAGTGGGCGCGCACCATCACGCCCCGGGGCCGTGCCGTGCGCACGACTGCCTGCAGCTCCTCGAGCGTGTAGAGGATCTCGTCGGACTTCGCGTTCGGGTAGGTGTCGTCGCCGGACGAGAACGTCTTGATGATCTGCGCGCCCTGGTCGATCTCGATGGTGGTGCGCTCGACCATCTCGGCCACCGTGTCGACGATCGGCATGAGGTCGGCCGGGAACCGCCCCGCCACCTCAGGGTTGCGGCGCTCCGGGGGTGCCGACACCATCAGGTCGCGACTGCAGGCGGTGATGCGCGGGCCCTCGATCCACCCATCGGCGATGGCCCGCCTCAGCACCATGTCGAGGCCAGAGACCGACCCCGCCCCGACCAGCCCGGTGTAGCCCAGCTGCACCATCGCGGCGGCGTTGCGCGCCGCTCGCAGGGTGAGCTCGGGCAGCGAGTACTTGAACATCGTGTCGCGAGCGGTGACGACGTCGATGTAGGCGATGTGGCTGTGGCCCAACGTCATCCCGGGCATGACCGTACGGCCGCTCAGGTGGCGCACGTCCAGGTCGGGGTCGTCGACAGGTGCGTCGGCGGCCGGGAGCACGGCCGAGATCGTCGTGCCCTCGACCAGCACGCTCTGGTGCGGGACGGACGCACGGCCGCGGCCCTCCTGGACCGCGACGTCGTGCAGCAGGATGCGGGAGGTCATGTGGGTTCCTCTGGGTGGGGGTCGGGAGTGGGATCGGTGAGGTTGCGGTGTTCGCTCGGTGCACGCGCGAACACCAGCCAGACGATGTCGACGCCCGGCCGGCAGCTCAGCCACACCAGGCCGGCCTCCCTGCGGCTGGGTTCGTTCGTCACGGCGACGTCGGCGGCTCCGCGCCGCACCAGCTCGGCGGCGTGCCGCGTGGAGCGGGCCGCCACGCGCACCACCTCGCGGTGGGCCAGCGGCGGTGGGACGAGGCCGGCGTACAGGTGGTCGACCTCAGCCATCGCCGCCACCCGAAGAGGTTCAGGTGCCGCCGGCAGCCGGCGAGCGGCGAGCCCGTACGGCGGTGTGCTGCGCGCGAAGTGGAACAGCAGCCGCAGGTCGTCGTGCCAGTGGAACGCCGTCGCACCGCGGTAGGCGCTGGGCACGAGCGCGAGGCACGACGCGTCGGCCGCGGCTCGCTCGAGGACGACGTCGAACGTGTCGTACAGCTCGAGCGGCAGCGGCGGGCCACCGCCAGCCTCGACGAGCCGCGTCTGGAGGTGGCGCGCTGCGTCGTGACTGCTCGTGCCGGCTGGCCCGAGGGTGATGACGCGCGCGCCCTCCGTGTCGGCCCTGCGGCACAGCTCGTCCCACCCAGCCGGCTCACGCGCGGTCACGGCGGGGGTCTGCTCGACCATCCGCCGGCCCTCAGGTGTCGTAGCCGCGACGGGTGGCCATCGCGGCCGCCACCTCTTCCTCGTGGTCGCGCGCGCGCCGTCGGTCGAGGATCCGAGCCGCCTTCCAGCTCACGAACGCCCCGGTGCTGGTGATCTGGTCGACCTCGTCGACGAACTCGACCTCGCAGCGCACCCCCAGACGCTCGGCGAAGCGCGTGACGACGCCGGACGCGACCTGCTCGTCACGAGCTCCCGGCAGCATCTCCAGGCGCACCGTCACGACGTCCGCGCCGTCGACGCGGTCGATGACGACCTGGAAGCCGACGCACCGCGTGACGCCGTCGAGCACGGCCTCCTCGAGGTCGCTGGCGAGCAGCCGCGACCCCCCGAGCTCGATGCGGTCGAGCACGCGGCCCACCACCTCCAGCCGGTCGCCGGGCAGCTCGCAGTCGCAGTCGCTATCGGACAGCCGGACGACGTCGCCCGTGCGGTATCGCACGAGTGGCTTGATGCCGGCGACGACCGTCGTGACGCACAGCTCGCCGGTTCCGCGGGAACCGAGCGACTCGCCGGTGTCGGGGTCGAGCACCTCGGCGATGTAGTTCGGCGCCGACAGGTGCATGGCACCGTTGCGACAGGCCGTGCCCATGACGAACGCCTCCTGCGAGCCGTACAGGATGTTGTAGGTGGTGGTGCCCCACACGCTGTCGATGGTGGCCGCGAGCGCGGGGGTGCACATCTCGCCGGTGAGGAAGAACAGCTTCACCGCGAAGTCCTTCTCCAGGTCGTAGCCGTGGAACCGCGCTGCCTTGGCGAGGTTGAGGCACACGCCGGGCGTGCAGCAGATGACCTCCAGCCGCAGGTCCTTCATGAGCTGCAGCGCCTTGGCGAAGCCCATGACCGGCGAGTACGGCCAGATCTTGGCGTTGCACGAGCCGACGTTGCGGGCGACGTCGCCGAGCGTGTCGCCGAAGCTGTGCACCTCGGTGGGCCCCATGAGCCCGATCGCCGGCCGCTGGTCGCCGAAGTGGTGGTCGAAGATGCTGGCCCACGACGCCGTCACGTGCGCGTTGCTGGCGATCACCTCCTTGCCGTCGCGCGGGCACGGCGTGGCCGCGCCGGTCGTACCGGTGGTCTCGTAGAAGAACACGGCGTCATGCACGTCGCCGGACAGCACGTCGAGCAGGTGGGTGCGCAGGTCCTGCTTGGTCGTGAAGGGCAGGGCGGTGAGGTCGTCGAGGGTGAGCGCCGCCGCGTCGACGCCGGCGAGGTGGTCCGCGTAGAAGGGCGAGCGGGACTGCACGTGTCCCACGACGCGGCGCAGCGCCGTCTCGTACCACTGCGTCCAGTCCGCCGCGCTGAGCTCGCGGGCGTAGTACCGCTCGGTGAAGGGCAGGAACTCCGCGAGGAACTCCCGGTGCCGCTCGTCGGTGGGCAGCCACATGTCCATCAGGCGTCGCTTTCGGGTCGGGGTCGGTGGGTCAGAACCGAAGCGCGGACCGCTCGGTGCCCGCCGGTCGGGGAAGGGACTCGCCGGTCACCGTGAGGTGGCGGCGCAGGAGCAGGATCATCTGGACCATCCGGGTGACCATGTGGGTCACGGCGGCCAGCCCCTCGGCGTCCGTCATCGCCTCACCGGGCGCTCCGCCGTGGACGACGGCCGGGTACCCGCTGCCGACGAGGATCATCCGGTTGAGCAGCACGTTGTGCACCAGCTGGGCGTGGACGTCGGTGTGCCCGTACCGGCGTCCGGTGACGATGACGCCGCCGACCTTGTTGGTGAGCGGGCGCTCGAAACGCAGGTAGCCGACCCCCGCCCGCTCGACGAAGCGCTGCATGATGCTCGACATGCCGTAGCCGTGCACGGGGCAGGCGTAGATCACGCCGTCGGCTGCCCGCATCCGGCGCACCACCGCCGCGACGTCGTCGTCGAGGGCGCACGGGACGCGACGGCTGTTGCAGTCACCGCAGGCCGCGCAGTCGTCGATGGTGTGGCGACGCAGGTCGACGACCTCGACGCCCGCGCCCAGCTCCCGCGCCACTCGCGTGACGTGCTTCAGGACCTGCTCGGTGTTGCCACCGACCCGCTCCGAGCCGTTCAGAGCGACGATCGTGGGACGCCACGGCTCAGCACCGACGCCGTTCACCGTCATGCGATCCCCCCTTGCCGACCGCGTGCTCAGCGCGCGCCGGGTGAGCCGATGGCACCGTGCAGGAACGAGCGGAAGATCTCCAGCCCCAGCTCGGTCGTGATGCTCTCGGGGTGGAACTGCACGGATTCCAGTGGCAGCTCGCGGTGCCGCAGTCCCATGACGTAACCGTCGTCGCACGAGCGCGCGGTGACTTCGAGCTCGCCCGGCACGGTGCCCTCCTCGACCACGAGCGAGTGGTAGCGCGTCGCGAGGAATCCCTGCGGCTGCTGGGCGAAGGCACCACGACCGTCGTGCTCGATGCGGCTGGTCTTGCCGTGCATGAGGTGCTGGGCCGGGCTGACGCGGGCGCCGTAGGCCACGCCCAGCGCCTGGTGCCCGAGGCACACGCCGAAGATCGGCAGGCTGGTGGCGAACGCGCGCACCAGCTCCACGTGGCCGGAGTCGACCGGGTGGCCGGGCCCGGGGCCGAGCACCAGCAGGTCGGGAGCCTCGGCGCGCACCCGCTCGACCGTCGCGGCGTCGGAGCGGATCACGACCGGGTTCGCTCGCAGCGTGCGCAGGTACTGGTCGATGATGTGGACGAAGCTGTCGTAGGCGTCGACGACGACCGTCTTCACGTGAGCTCCTCGCCTGTCACGGCCCAGTAGGCCGCGCTCAGCTTCGACAGGGTCTCGCGCCACTCGCCGTCCGGCGTCGAGTCGGCCACGACGCCGGCCGAGGCGCGGGTGCGGTACGTCGTGCCGCACCGGAAGAGCGTGCGCAGGCACAGCCCGAGGTTGACGTAGCCACCGAAGCCGATGAGCCCGAAGGCGCCGGCGTAGAGCTCGCGGCGGCGGTCCTCGAGGCCTTCGATGATCTCCATCGCTCGGATCTTGGGGGCACCGGTCATCGTGCCGGCGGGGAACGTCGCCGCCACGACGTCCTGCGCGTCGACGCCCGGCACGACGCGAGCGGTCACGTTGGACACGAGGTGGAACACGTGCGAGTAGTCCTCGACCACCATCAGCTCGTCGACGTCGATGCTGTCGACCTGCGCGACCCGGCCGAGGTCGTTGCGGCACAGGTCGACCAGCATCGTGTGCTCGGCGATCTCCTTCTCGTCGCCGCGCAGCCGGCGTCGGGCGTCGTGGTCGCGCGCCTCGTCGCCGCTGCGCCGCACCGTCCCGGCGATGGGGCGCATCGTCATCAGGTCGCCCTCGATCCGCAGGAACAGCTCGGGGCTGGCGGAGATCATCGTCAGGTCACCGACGGGCACGATGGCCATGTACGGCGACGGGTTGCGTTCACGCAGCCTGCGGTAGACGGTGAGCTCGTCGACGGCGGACTCGACGGTCAGCTCGTGACCGAGCTGCACCTGGTAGATGTCGCCGATCGCGATGTGGCCCAGGGCCGTGGTGACGTCGTCATGGAACCGCTCCGGCGTCGTGGAGTCGGCGACGGACTCGGGCGGGGGCAGGTGCGTCGAGCCGCTGCCCGGCGCCGGCGCAGGTGACGCGAGCTGCTGCAGCAGCGACTCCACGTCGACCTCGGGCAGACCCTCCCCCTCGACGAGGGTCAGGGTGACCTCGCCGCCCGCCAGGTCGAACACCGCGACACCGCGGTGCACCACCAGCGTGAGGTCAGGTGCGGCGTCCGGACGGGCCGGGATCGCCCGGGGCAGCCGCTCGACGTGCTGCACCACGTCGTAGCCGTAGATCGCCAGGTACCCGAAGCCGAAGGCGCGGGCATCGAGGTCGAACGCACCGAACACGCGCTCGACGGCCCGCGGGACGTCGAAGAGCGAGCACGTGGCCGTCAGCCAGAGCTCGCCGGACCGCTCGGCCGCGCCCGCCTCGCCCAGCGCCGCGCGCACAGCGCGCACCAGCACCTCAGTGCCTGCGACGTCGATGCGCTCGCCGTGCACCGAGACCGTCAGGACGGGGTCGAACCCGACGAGCGCCGAGCGCCGATCGGCTGTCGGGCCGGCGAGCGACTCGAGCAAGAAGACCGCCCGCTCGCCCCAGCTGGCGCGCAGGGCCAGGTAGGCGGCGTACGGGTCGCCCGCAACGGCTCGGTGGCGACGCAGCGACAGCTCGAGCGCGGATCGGTCCCCAGGCACGTCAGTAGCATGTCACATGCGGCATTCCACCCCCGAGCCGCCTGCACGCGAGGGCGTCAGGCCAGCACCGGCAGCCCGGGGGGCGCACCGCGCTCCACCAGACCCAGCACCGCGTCGAGATCAAGGTGCTCCTCGACCGCGTCGGCCAGGGCGTCGATGCGCTGCTCGCGCGCGGCCGCGAAGCCCACCGACCCGGGCGTGAACGGCCGCGCCGATGAGCCTGCCACCTGTGCGAGCCAGGCCCGGCGCAGCGCGTCGCCCTCGAGGCTGCCGTGCCACATGGTGCCGTAGACCGCACCGCGGCGGGCCCCACCGAGGAAGGGCTCGTCGGCACCGAGCCGCACCCGGCCGTGGTGGATCTCGTACCCGCCGGCCACGACGCCGAGCGCCTCACCACGCGGCAGCCGCAACACCTTCTCGCGCTCGAACCGAGTGGTGACGTCGAGCAGCCCCAGGCCCTGAGCGCACGCACCCGCCGGGCCCTCGACGCCGTCGGGGTCGCTGACCTCGCGACCCAGCATCTGAAAGCCCCCGCAGATGCCCAGCACGGCGCCCCCGCGCGCGGTGTGCGCGGTCACCGCGTCGGCCAGCCCCCGGGCACGCAGCCACGCCAGGTCGTCCAGGGTCGCGCGCGTGCCGGGCAGCACCACGACGTCGGCCGAGGCCAGCCCGCGGGCGTCGCGCACGAACTCGACGTCGACGTCGGGCTCCAGGCACAGCGCGTCGACGTCGGTGAAGTTGCTGACGCGGGGCAGGACGACGACGGCGACACGCAGCCGCTGCGTGGCCGCGGCTGGGTCCGGGCGCGGCCGCGACTCCAGCGCGAGGGCGTCCTCGGAGTCGAGCCACAGGTCGTGCAGCCACGGCAGGACGCCGAGCACCCGCCGGCCGGTGAGCTGCTCGATCGAGTCCAGACCCGGTTGCAGCAACGAGACGTCGCCGCGGAACTTGTTGATGACGAAGCCGCTCAGCAGCGCCTGGTCGTCGGCGTCGAGCAGCGCGACGGTGCCGTAGAGGGCGGCGAACACGCCGCCGCGGTCGATGTCGCCCACGACCAGCGTCGGGATGTCGGCGTGGCGCGCCAGGCCCATGTTGACGTAGTCGTGGCGGCGCAGGTTGATCTCCGCCGGGCTTCCCGCGCCCTCGCACACGACGACGTCGTAGCGGCTGCGCAGGTCGTCGAAGGCCGCGAAGGCGGCCCGCGCCAGCTCGGCGCGGCCCGCCACGAAGTCGCGCGCCTCGAGCACCCCGTGCGGGCGGCCCATGACCACCACGTGACTGCGCTCGTCGCTGCCCGGCTTGAGCAGCACCGGGTTCATCGCGGCCTCGGGCTCGGCCCCTGCCGCGATTGCTTGCACCCACTGCGCACGCCCGATCTCGGCGCCGTCGGCGGTGACCATCGAGTTGTTCGACATGTTCTGCGCCTTGAACGGCGCGACCCGCAGCCCGCGCCGTCGCAGGGCGCGGCACAGTGCGGTCGTCACCACGGTCTTGCCGGCGTCCGACGTCGTGCCGGCGACCAGCAGCGTGCCGGTCATCGCTAGGACCGGGACGGCTCAGGCCCGGGGCGCACCGTCAGCGCCTGGTTCAGCGTGCCGAACGGGCCCGAGACGTCGTGGAGCACGCTCGTGGTGAGGCCGAGGCCGGTCGGCCCGAACGACACGCTGGTGTCGCAGCCCAGCCACTCCCCCTGCGGCGCACGGAAGAGGTGCGCGGTGAGGTCGACGTTCGGGAAGGCGACGTCGCGTGGGTCGACCCGCACGGTCATGCCGTTGGCGATGTCGAGCAAGCCGCACAGGCGGGCGAGGTCGCTCACCGGCTCGTCGACGAGCGGGACGTCGGTGCGCGCCCAGAACCGCGCGCGACCCGGCTCGTCCTGGGCGCGGCGCACCTCGGCGCTGCGGATGAAACCGCCGGGCCACACGGCGCCCGCGTCCCACGCCGGCAGCTCGTGCGGTGCCGGGATGGACGGCAGGGGCGTCCCGGCCAGCGCGGCGGTGTCGTGACGCTGCAGCAGCCAGGCGCGCGTCACCACCACCGCCCGGCCCGCGTGCGAGAGCACCGCCTCGACCAGCTCGATGGTGCGTCCGGGCCGCGTCACCCGCACCTGCACCGCCACCTCGGCCACCGGCACCGTGCCGAGGATGTCGTGCGAGACGCGGACGAGCTGCAGGTCGTCGTCGCGGCGTCGGTCGCGGTCGAGCTCCACGCAGTGCACCAGCAGGCCGAGCGCCGGCGCGATGTGCTGCTCGCTCAGCTCCCACGCCCCGCCGACGTGCTCGGTGGCCAGGAACCGGTCGCCGTCCAGCCGCTCGAAGTACGCCACGGGGTCACTTCATCACACGCCGTCAGCCCGTCACACGACCGGCCTCTGCGCAGCCGGTCGCGCCGCCGTCACCCTCTTCCGATCAGTGACGCCGCTGGGTTAGTGTCCGCTCTGTCCGATGTGCATGGACGCAAGTGTGGGGGGTACTCCCCCGCTCAGTACGCCCGATCGGGGGCGGGCATCGATCCCACAAAGGGGAAGCGATGCAGAAGTCGTTCACGCGGCGGCGCAGAACCGTCGCCGCAGTGGCGGGCGTGGCCCTGGCCACAACCGCGGTGGGGGCCTTCCAGGGCCGCCACGAGCTGCGCGAGAAGTGGCTGGAGCACCAGTGGGAGGGCCGCGGCTACAACGCGGCCGTCATGGAGAAGGCTCTGATGATCGCCGGCGGCAGCCCCGCTGAGGCGCAGAAGGAGTCCAAGGAGGCGTTCACCATCGCCGACGAGTTCCAGCAGGCGCGCACCGCGCCGTCCGGGATCGTCGCGCCCGGGGCCTACGGCTCGGCCTTCCGCGAGCTCACGTCCATGCCGCGCACTGCCGGCACCTGGCACGAGGTCACCAAGGTGCCCTACAACGCCGACGACCCGCGCTACCGCGACTGGTACTCCAACTCCAGCGGTGGTGCAGGGTACGTCACCGGCCGGATCACGGGCCTGGCCGCCGACAGCGCAAACCACGTGTACGCCGCCGGTGCCAACGGCGGCGTCTGGCGCTCGTCGCAGGGCGGTGGCAACTGGTCGCCCATCGCCGACGCCCTCCCCTCGCTGAGCGGTGGCGACCTGCAGCTCGCCACCGACGGATCCCTTTGGTACGCAACGGGTGAGGCGAACACCGGCGGCACGTCGTACGTCGGTGCGGGCGTCTACCGGCTCGCCAAGCCGTCGACTGGCACGTTCTCGCCGAGCGACCGCGTGGGCGGCCAGGAGCTCGAGTCGACGACGATCGGACGCGTGCGCGGGACGACGGGCTCCACCGTCTTCGCCGCCACCAACCGGGGCATCTGGTACCACTCCGCCACCTCGAACGCCGGCGCCTGGACGTTCGGCTTCGCGCCCAACATGTCGTGGATGCCGCAGATCAAGGACGACGACGGCAACGTGCTCGTGGCGGCCGGCTCCAACTGGAAGGGCGACACCGCCTCCGGCCCGACCAACGCGGCGTACAAGAACATCGTCAACGACATCGCGATCGACCCGAAGAACCCCAACCACGTCATCGCCGCCATCGGCTGGCGCTCAGGCGACACCTACAACGGGTTCTACGAGACGAACGACTTCGCGAAGGGCCCGTCGAGCTGGCACAAGCTCTCAGTGACCCTCGGCGGGATCACCAACACCAGCGACATCGGGTACACGACCTTCGCCTTCAGCAAGACCGGCGACAAGCTGTACGCGATGGTGCAGCAGCCCAGCAAGATCAACGGCTCCAGCTCGCTCGCCGGGATCTTCGTGTCGCGCAACGGCTCGCCAAGCGGTCCGTGGAACCAGATCGCCAACCAGCAGCAGCTGCACAACAGCGGCTCTGCCCTCGACCGCAAGGGTTACGGCGTCGGTGTCCAGGCCTGGTACAACCAGTTCCTCGCCGTCGACCCGGCTGACTCGGGCCACGTGTGGGCAGGCCTGGAGGAGGTCTTCGAGACCACCGACACCGGCTCGCACTGGAACGCGGTGTCGCCGTACTGGAACTTCTACTTCCCGTGCTGGAACATCGACGACGAGAAGAACACGTGCCCCCTCGCCGGGCACCCCGACCAGCACTCCGTGACGGTCGGAACCAAGAACGGCGCGCCGTACGTGTTCTTCGGCAACGACGGCGGCGTGTACAGCCGCCCGGTGCACGGCCAGGTCAACCGCAACGGCAACGCCACCGACCTGCAGTCGGAGTCGGCCGACGGCACGATGGACGCGCTGCAGTACTACTCGGTGTCGGTCGGAAAGAACCCCGAAGGCGGCGGCGTCGTCGTCTCCGGCGGCCTGCAGGACAACGGCGTCTCGAACCTGTTCGCCGTGAAGCCGGACGGCAGCAACGCCGACACCGAGATGGGCTCCAACTTCGGTGGTGACGGCGGCGACGGTGCCGCCGACCCCGCCAACGGCTGCAACCAGCTGCAGGAGTACGTCGCCCTCGCCATCAAGATCACGAACAACTGCGCCAAGAACCCCGGCGCGCTCAGCGAGGACGACGCCACCAGCCGGAGCCTCGACCCGGGTGACCCGTCGCCGCGGTTCATCGCGCCGATCGCGATCGACTCGAAGGACTCGAACGGGTTCATCACCGGCGGTCAGTACGTCTACACGTCCACCAAGGGGTGGGGCATGAAGGACGCCTCGGAGTGGACCAAGGCGTGGGACCTCGGCGTGGGCCACTCGGCCACCGCGGTCGCGATGCACGACGGTGTCGGCTACGTCACCTGGTGCGGCCCCTGCAACAACAGCGGGTTCACCCGGGGCGTCGCCACGAACGCCGGAGGCAAGTGGCACGACCTCACGCTGCCGGCCGACTTCCCGAACCGGTACCTCGCCGGCGTGGGCGTCGACCCGACGAACACCGACCACGCCTACATCGCGGTGAACGGCTTCTCCCGCCGCTTCACCGAGGGTCCGGGCGCCGGTGTCGGCCACGTCTACGAGACCGAGGACGGTGGTAAGACCTGGACCAACACCTCGGCGAACCTGCCCGACGTGCCGGCCAACTCCATCCGCCAGCTCAGCAACGGCGGGGTCGTGCTCGGCACCGACCTGGCGACCTTCTACCGCGCCAAGGGTGAGACGCAGTGGCAGGTGCTCGGCACCGGCCTGCCGACCACCACGGTGATGGACGTCGAGAGCGGCCCGGACGGGAACGTCTACGTCGCCACGCACGGCCGCGGCATCTGGAGCATCGCTTCGCCGAAGTGACCGCAGCCTGAACGCCGGTGGCCGTCCGCAGCAGCGGGCGGCCACTGGCGTCTGCCGGCAGCCCTAGCGGCCGAGGGCCGCCGCGCGCTCGGACCATCGCTTCCCAGCGGTCGGCGCCGCGCACCTGCCGTTCAGCGGACCTTCGTCCCAGCCAGCGGCCCCGGCACCGACCCATGATGTGGGCGTCGGCCCAGGACGGTGGTGGCGATGACGACGGCGCGTGACCTGCTCGAGCGCTTCCGTCCGGCCGGCGCGCCCGGATCTCCAGCGGCAGCTGGGGTGCCCGCCGACCGCGAACGGTCGCTGCGTGAGGAGCTCGAGCCGGTGCTCGACCTGCTCTCCCCCACCGAGTCCGAGTGCGACAACGCGCGCCAGCAGGCGCAGGCCGTCGCCGACCGGCTGCGCGCTGACGCCGCCGCCCGCGTCGCCGCCACGCTCACCTCGGCTCACCAGCGAGCGGAAGTGGCCCGGACCGAAGCCGCCGCCCGACAACGACGACATAGCGACCACGCCGCCGCCGCCGAGCTCGACGCAGCACACCACTGCGCGGCCACGGTGGCGAGCCGCGCCGCCGAACGCAGCCCGGCGCTGGTCGTCCGGGCCGTGGCCGCGGTGCAGCGGTTACTCGACGAGGCGCCGTCATGAGCGCCGGCTGGGTGGCCGGTGGGGTGCGCGCGCAGGCGATGTCGCGCCGCCGCCTCGGCGAGCAGGGTGCGCGCGACCTCGTGGCGACGGCCGATCTCACGGCCGCCGTCGACCGGCTCGTCGCCTCCCCCTACGGCCACGACGTCCGCCGCGGCATGGATCTCGCCGCTGCTCAGCACGCCGTGAGCCGAACCTACCTGTGGAACCTGCGCGTGCTCGCGGGGTGGCTGCCGAGGCCCGGCGTCGAGACGGTGCGGCTGCTGGCCGGCTGGGCCGAGCTCGCCAACCTCGAGCACCTGGTGGCGACCTTGCGCTCAGGCGCCGGCCCAGCCGGCCCCGTCGGCCCAGCCGGCCCCGTCGGCCCAGCCGGCGCGGCCACGCTTGGCCCGGCGCCGGTCGTCGGGCAGGTGGCCGCCCTCGCCGCTGACGCCTGGCTCACGCGGGCGGCCTTGGCCGCGACGTCGCGCGCCCAACCGCCGGAGGTGCTCGATGAGCTCCTCTGAACGGCGCCTGACACCAGTGCCCATGCGCCGCGTCGCGATCGTCGCCCCCGACTGGGCCGCGCGGGACGTGCTCACGCAGGTGGCGGACGCGGGCGTGGTCGAGCTGGAGCAACCCGGCGGCCAGCAAGCGGCGGTCGAGGACGTCGTCGGTGTCGCGGTCCGCTCCCGGTACGCGTCGGCCTGGGCTGGGTGGATGCCGACCGACGCAGCCGACCCCCTGGCTGTGCGGATCGGCGCCCGCGGCGGCGCCGTCGTCCCCCTGCCTCGGCCGCGCGGCGAGCAGCCCCCGACCCTGCTGCGACGGCGCTCGGGCTCGGCGTTCACCTCGCTTGTGGAGACGTACTCGACGGTGCCGTACGCCGACCTCGACCCGACGGTCTTCGCCGCCGTCGCGTACGTGGTGATGTTCGGGCTCATGTTCGGAGACGTCGGCCACGGGCTGCTCCTGCTCGGCCTCGGCCTCGCGGCGCGGCGCGGCCACTGGCGGCGGCTGCGGCGCCTGCGTCCGGCGGCGTCCGTCGTCATCGGCGCCGGCGCGGCCGCCACCGCCGCGGGGGCCGCGTACGGCGAGGTGTTCGGTCCCACCGGTGCGGTGCCGGCGCTGTGGCTCTCGCCGCTCGACGACCCGGTGCGGCTGCTCGTGGGCGGTCTGGCCGTCGGTGCGGTGCTGCTGGCCATGGCGTACGGCATCGGCACCGTCAACCGCGTGCGCGAGGGTGGATGGGCCTACGCCCTCTACGCCCCCTCCGGCATTGCCGGCGCCACGGTGTTCCTCGGCCTCGGTCTGCTGGTCGCGGGGGTGCTGACGGACTCCGGCTGGCTGGTCGTGGTGGCCACCGTCGTGTCGACATCCGGCCTCGGGCTGTCGTTCGTCGGCCTGTACGTCGGTGCCGGCCGAGGCGGATCAGCTGCGGCGCAGGCGGTCGTGGAGCTCGTCGACCTCGTGGTGCGACTGGGGTCGAACGTCGTCTCCTTCGCGCGGTTGGCGGCTTTCGGCCTGACCCACGCGGCGCTGGGCGCGGTGGTCTGGAGCGCCACGGCGGCTCTGTGGGGTCGCTCGGCGGCGGCCAGCGTCGCGGCAGTCGCCGTGCTGGTGGTCGGCAACGCCGTCGCCTTCGCCCTCGAGGCGCTCGTCGCCGCGGTGCAGGCCCTGCGCCTGGAGTACTACGAGCTGTTCTCGCGCGTCTTCGACCTCGAGGGCCGACCGTTCCGCCCCTGGCACGTCCCCCTGCGCCCGGCGCCCACGCCGGCCCCCGACCTCCTGGAGGCGTCGTCATGACCGCCGCTGCCGTCGTCGTCCCGGCCATCGCCGCTGTGCCGGTGACCGCGGGACTGCTGCTCGTCGTCCTGCGGACCGCGCGCCGCGCCCGGGGACATCCCGCGTGGCTGCTCGTCCTGCCGGCCGCGGTGCTCGCGACGTCGGTGGCGGTGCTCATGGTGGTGCTGACGAGCGAACCGGCACGAGCCGTCGCGCCGACCAGCGCGGCACTGCCGACGACGCTGTCTGCGGCATCGACCGGCTCGGCCTCGTGGGCGGCGCTGCTGGGTGCCGCGATCGCGGTGGCCGGGTCGTCGATCGGGGCCGCGATCGCCGTCGCGTACACCGGCGCAGCTGCGCTGGCGGCGATGAGCGAGCGGCCGGAGATCTTCGGCCGCGCGATGGTCGTGGTCGGCCTCGCCGAGGGCATCGCGATCTACGGGCTCGTCGTCGCCGTGATCCTCATCGGGAAGGCGTGACATGGGAGGCATCGCGGTGCTGGGGGAACGTACCCGCATCCCCGACCTGGCGGCTGGCGGAGCCGTGGCCTACATCGCCGACACACCGGAGGACGTGCGTCGCGCGTGGACCGAGCTGCTGGTGGACACCGCCGTGGTCGTGCTGACACCCGCTGCGGCACAGGCACTCCATGACCAGCTGGAGGTGCCGCCAGCTCCGGACCGGCCGCTCGTGGTGGTGATGCCGTCGTGACCGTGTCAGCGCACACGCCCACTGCCCCACCACCGGACGCGCCGGCCGCAGCGGCCCTCGGCCCTGTGCGCGCGGCACTGATGGACCACGCCCGCGCCGAGGGTGACGAGCTCGTGCGGGCCGCTCGCCGGGAGGCCGACGAGCTCATCTCACGCGCCGACGGTGAGGCGCGTGCGCTGGCGGCCCGCGCCGCCGCCGAGGGCCAGGCCGACGCCGCGGCCGCCCTGGCTGCCGACCAGGCGCGGTCCCGGCGCCGCGCCCGTGGCGTCGTCCTCGCGGCCCAGGCACGGGCCTACCGGGCGCTGCGTGAGCAGGTGCGGGCCGAGGCTCGACAGCTCGCCGACAGCGCGGGGTGGAGCCGCTGGTGCGACGCTCTGGAGATCCTGGCCCGCCAGGCGCTCCAGCCGGCCTCCTACGACCCGCAGGTCGAGCGGCTCCCCGACGGCGTGCGGGCCACGAGCGGCACCCGCAGCATCACGGTGACCCTCGCTGACCTGGCCGACGCGGCGGTCGACGAGCTCGGCGCTGACGTCGAGGAGCTGTGGCGGCCGTGACCGGGGTGGTGACGCGGGTCAGCGGGCCGCTCGTCGAGGTCGACGCCCTGCCCGGCGCCGCGATGGCCGAGCTCGTCACGCTCGGGCCACGCCGCCTGCTGGCCGAGGTGGTGGGGCTCGACGACGGGGTCGTGCGGACGCAGGCCTACGAGTACACGGGCGGTCTGCGTCCCGGAGACGCGGTCGAGCGCACGGCGCACCCGCTGTCGGCGCGGCTGGGTCCTCACCTGCTGGGTGGCGTCTTCGACGGCCTGCTACGACCGCTCGCGCGGGCGGGCGTCTGGCTCGGGCCCGGCGACGCGGCACCCATCGACGCGGCACCCATCGACGCGGCACCAATCGACGCGGCGGCGACCGACCCTGCACCGATCGACCCTGCACCGACCGACCCTGCACCGATCGACCCTGCACCGGCCGGTGACCCGGCCGCAGCGCGATGGCGCTGGGAGCCTGCGACCGCCACCGGCCGGCGCGTCGCGCCCGGTGACCTGATCGGCACGGTCTCCACCTCGGCCGCCCTGCCCCATCGCGTGATCGTGCCCCCGGACTGCGCCGGCCTCGTCACCGACGTCGCCCCTCCCGGCCCGGTCGAGGCCAGCACGGACGTCGCGGTGGTCGACGGCCACAACATCCCGCTCACGTCGTGGTGGCCGGTGAGGCACCCGCGGCCGGTGCGCGAGCGGCTCGAGACGCAAGCCCCCCTCGTCACCGGGCAACGCGTGATCGACCTGCTCTTCCCGATCGCCCGCGGCAGCACGGTTGCCGTCCCCGGAGGCTTCGGCACCGGTAAGACCGTTCTGCTGCAACAGGTGGCGAAGTGGTGCGATGCCGACGTCCTCGTCTACGTCGGCTGCGGTGAGCGCGGCAACGAGATGGCCGACGTCCTGGCGGAGCTCGCGACCATCGACGACCCGCGCACCGGCGGCCGCCTGCTCGAGCGGACGGTGATCGTGGCGAACACCTCCAACATGCCGATGATGGCGCGCGAGGCCAGTGTCTACGCCGCCGTCACGGTCGCCGAGTACTTCCGCGACATGGGCCTGCACGCGGTGGTGGTGGCGGACTCCACGTCGCGGTGGGCGGAAGCGTTGCGCGAGATGGCGTCTCGCTCCGGCGAGCTTCCGGCCGAGGAGGGCTACCCGGCCGGTCTGTCGTCGGCGTTGGCGGCGTTCTACGAGCGGGCGGGCCGATTCCGGACGCTCGGCGGACAGGAAGGCTCGGTGACGATCGTCGGGGCGGTGTCGCCACAGGGCGGCGACTTCACCGAGCCCGTCACGGCTCACACGCAGCGCTTCGTCCGGGCGCTGTGGACGCTCGACCGCGACCTCGCCTACGCCCGGCACTACCCCGCCGTCTCGTGGGCCGGCTCGTTCTCGCGGGACGTCCCCCACCTGGCCGCGTGGTACGCCCGTGCCGGCGACCCGGCGTGGGCGCGCCGGCGGGCGCGTGTCGCCGCCATGCTGGCCGAAGCCGACCGGCTCGCCGCGCTGGCCGACCTCATGGGGGTCAGCGCCCTTCCCGGTCACGAGCGGGTCGTCGTGCTTGGGGGCCGCCTGCTGCGTGAAGGCGTCCTGCAACAGTCCGCGCTCAGCGTGACCGACGCCCGGTGCGGCGCGGAACGGGCCGCCGCTCTCGTGGAGGCCGTGCTCGATGTCGTCGACACCTGCCACGCACTCGTCGCGCGCGGAGTGCCTGCTGCGGCGGTGGAGGAGGTCGACCTCACATCGATCCTGCGAGCGCGCGAGCTACCGGGCGGCGAGACCGCCGAGGCGCTATCGGCCATCGCCGCCGCCCGCGACGTCGTGCTCCGACGGCTCGAGGAGCTCACATGAGCCGGGCGACGTACCCGCGGGTCGAGCACTCCGCCGCCCAGCGCCTGCGCGGCCCGCTGCTCGTGGTGCGCGACGTCAAGGGCGTGGGGTGGGACGAGTACGCACGCATCCGGCTCGACACGGGCGAGGTGCGCCACGGTCTGGTGCTCGAGGTGACCCACGACCTCGCCGTTATCGAGGTGCTCGAGGGCACCGACGGCATGGGCCGGACGGCGACGCACGTGGCCTTCGACGGCGTGCCCCTGCGGGTACCGGTCGGCGAGGCCTGGCTCGGGCGCACCTGCAACGGGCGTGGTGAGCCGGTAGACGACGGGCCGCCCGTGCTGTGCAACGTCGACGCGGCCGTCGCCGGACGTCCCCTCAACCCGGTGCACCGCCTGCCGCCCAGCGAGCCGGTGCTCACGGGCGTCTCGGTGGTCGACGCGCTCACCACCTTGGTGCGCGGGCAGAAGCTGCCGATCTTCTCGTCCGCCGGCCTGCCCCATCTCGAGCTGGCGACGCAGCTCGCCGCGCAGGCGTCCGCCGGCGACGAGCCCTTCTGCGTGGTGTTCGCGGGCATCGGCCTGACGCACGCCGACGCCGCCTCGGTGCGTGATGCGCTCGAGCAGCGGTCGGCGTCCGGTGAGCTGGTGCTCGTGGTCAACACCGCCGACGACCCGGTGGTGGAGCGGGTGCTGACGCCCCGCATCGCGTTGACGTTGGCCGAGCACCTGGCCTTCGTGGGCGACCGGCACGTCCTGGTGGTGCTCGCCGACATGACGAGCTACTGCGAGGCGGTGCGTGAGGTGTCGGCCGCCCGCGGCGAGATCCCGGCGCGCCGGGCGTATCCCGGCTACCTCTACAGCGACCTCGCCTCCCTGTACGAGCGCTGCGGTCGCATCGCCGGACTCCCCGGTTCGGTGACGCTGGTTCCGGTGCTCACCATGCCCGGCGGCGACATCACCCACCCAGTACCCGATCTCACCGGCTACATCACCGAAGGTCAGATCGTGCTGTCTGCGACCGTCTCCGCACGGGGCACGTATCCGCCGGTCGACCCCCTGTCGTCGCTGTCGCGGCTGATGCGCCGAGGGGCCGGGCCGGGCCGCACCCGCGACGACCACCTCGACGTCGCCGCGCAGCTACTGTCGGCGCTGGCCCGCGCGCGGCAGGTCCGCGAGCTGGCCGAGCTCGTGGGCGAGGCGGCCCTGGGGGCCACCGACCGGCTGTACCTGCAGTTCGCGGAGGCCGTCACCGACGTGCTGGTGACCCAGCGGGTCGACGAACGGCGCAGCCTCGACGACACCCTGGACCGCGCGTGGCAGGCGCTGTCCGCGCTACCGCGCCAGGAGCTCGCCATGCTCTCCCCGGCCCAGCTCGACGCCCACTACGCCGTGGCGGTCCCCAGCGGCGGCGCACCGTGAGCACCGTCCGGGGACTGCCGCCCGGCCGGGCCGGCCGCACGTGGCTGGCCGGCCGCCTGCAGGCCAGCCGCCGCGCCGGCGACCTGCTCGACCGCAAGCTGCGGATCCTGCGCCACGAGCGCGCCCGCGCCGCACACCGGGCCGCGCAGGCCGAGCGGCTGTGGATCGCCGCGTGGCGCGACGCGGAGTGGTGGGGGCTGCGGGCGAGCCTGCTTGCGCCCCCGGGTGGTCAGGCCGTGAGCCGCCAGGCTCGGGTGAGCGTCCGGTGGGCTGCCGTGATGGGGGCGCGGTACCCCAGTTCGGTGCAGGTGAGCCGCGACGACGACCCGACCGCGCCGCTCGCGGTGTCAGCGGCGGCCACCTGCGCCGCGCACGCGGCCGCCGAGGCCGTGGCCCGGGCGGCCGACGCGGCCGCGGCACGAGCCGCGCTCGGTGCGGTCGACCACGAGATCGAGGGGACGCAGCTACGGCTGCGGGCGATCGAGCACAGCTGGGTGCCGCGGCTGCAGCAGCAGGCCGACGCCCTCGACCTCATCCTGGCCGAGAACGAGACGACCGAGGCGGTACTTCGCAAGCTGGCCGCGGGAGGGCCGAACGATGACTGACGCACCCGCCCCGTCCGGGCAGCCCAGCCGTGTCGTGGTGGGGGTCGACGACTCCCCCGCGGCGCTTCGCGCGGCCCGCGTCGCCGTCGCGGTGGCTGCCACGGCCCACTGCCCGCTGCTCGTCGTCACGGTGCTCAGCGACGGCGTGCTGGCGCGCGCCCTCGGCCGGGCAACGAGCGAACCGCTCACCGAGCAGCGCCGCGTGGCCGCCGCAGGGTCGATGGTGCGGCACACCGTGCAGCTCGCCCGCGACGTCGGCCTCGACGTCGAGGGCCGCGAGGTCGAGGGATCGCCAGGCGAGGCGCTGCTGACGGCCGCCCGCCGGTGGGGCGGCGACCTGGTGATCCTCGGCCGCAACCAGGCCGGTGCGCACACCTACGGCCGGGTCGGCGGCGTGGCGTTGCACGTCCTCGAGCTGAGCGACGTCCCCGTGCTCGTGGTGCCCTGAAGCCCGCGCGGTCAGGCGTAGGCACGCTCGGCGGCCGCGCAGAGCTGCTGCTGCGGCCACCGGAGCCGCACGACCACCAGCACGAGCAGGGTCGCGGCGGCGGCCAGCACCACGGCGAAGGCCGGGCTCGTCGCGTCACTCAGCGCCCCGACCACCACGAAGGCCACCGCCGACACCAGCGCGAATCCCGATCCAGCCAGGGCGCTCAGCCGCCCGCGCAGGTGGTCGGGGCTGAGCAGCGAGAACGTGGCCATGAGCGGCACCATGAAGCCCTGGAAGGCGCCCGCGAGGAAGAACAGCACCACCGCGACCGGCCACGGCGGCGCGATCGCGAGCACCAGCAGCGGCACGGGCACGCACATCGCCAGCAGCACGAGCCGCCGGACCTGCACCACCGGCTGCCACCGGCTGATCACCAGCACGCTCACGAAGGCACCGAAGGGGCTGGCCGCCAGCAGCAGACCGCCGGCCGCCGTCGACGCACCGTGCGACGCGGCGTACGGCAGCGCCACCGCCTCGGGAGCGATGAACACCAGCAGCATCAACCAGGCCAGCAGCATCAGGGCGCGCAGGGACACGTCCGTGCGCAGGTAGGCGATGCCGATCCGCACGTCGTCGACGAGGTCGCGCACGCCCGGCACCCCGCCGTCCGAGGCCGCTGGCCGCGGCCGGACGAAGGCAGCGATGAGCACACCGGACACCGCGAACGTCGCGGCGTCGACCCACAGCGCGCGGTCGGCGCCGAGAGCCGCGACGACCACCCCACCGAGCGCTACGCCTGCGACCTGGTTGAACTGGAACGACATCTGCATGAGCGAGCTCGCCCGCAGGTAGAGAGCTCGCTCGTGGAAGAGCTCGGTGAGCAGGGCCCTGCTGGCCGCGAAGAACGGCGCTCCCGCCAGCTCGACGAAGAAGAGCAGCACCAGCAGCCCGGCGGTCGACATGCCGCGGATGACAGCCACCACCAGCAACGTCAGCGCCGCCGCGCGCAGCACGTCGCAGCCGACCATGAGCGTGCGGCGCGGCAACCGGTCGGCGTACGGCCCGAGCAGCGCCTGCCCGAACACCTTCGGCAGGAAGCTGACGGCGAAGACGGCCGCGGCGAAGAACGCCGAACCCGAGCGGTGCAGCACCAGCGCGGCGATGGCGACCCGGGCCAGCTGGTCGCCCCAGTCCGACAGCACGCGGGCGAGGTACAGCCCGAAGAACTCGCGGCTGCGCAGCGCCCGAGCGTAGGACGGCATGCGCATGTCGCCCCCGTCCGCCGTCCCCGCGCTCACCGGCCGAACGCTACCGGATCGGACATTGGGCGCGAGTCTCCTGCCGTCTGTGCCATTGGCAGTCCGCATGGCTCGGTGGGTGCCGCTCATCCGTAGAACACCCGCTCGACCACCGCGCGAGCACGTCGCGTGGTGCGCCGGTAGTCGTCGACCAGCTGCGCGGCCGACCCCGGCGGGTAGCCCACGATCCGGGCGACGCCCTCGAGGTCGCGCAGGTCGCTCGGCAGCGCGTCGACCGGGCGGCCGCGCCACAGCACGGCCGCGTTGCGCAGCCGCGAGGCCAGCTGCCACGCCGCAGCCATCGCCTCTGCGTCCGCCTGGTCGATCAGGTCGTGCTCGTGGGCGACCCGCAGCGCCGTCATGGTGCCGGTGTGCCGCAGCCCTGGCACGTCGGCGGCGTGCCGCAGCTGGAGCAGCTGGACGGTCCACTCGACGTCGGCGAGGCCGCCTCGGCCCAGCTTGAGGTGCCGGCCGGGATCCGCGCCGCGCGGCAGGCGCTCGGACTCGACACGAGCCTTGATGCGCCGCACCTCGCGCACCTCCGCGTCGCTCAGCCCTGCCGCGGGCCAGCGCACGGCGTCGATGAGCGCCCGGAAGCGCTCGGCCAGCTCCGCGTCGCCCGCTACCGGCGTCGCCCGCAGCAGGGCCTGCGCCTCCCACACGAGCGACCACCGCTCGTAGTAGGCGGCGTACGACGCCAGCGAGCGCACGAGCGGCCCCTGCTTGCCCTCGGGTCGCAGGTCGGCGTCCAGCTGCAGCGACGGGTCGGGCCCCGGGCCGGCGAGCAGCCGCCGCAGCTCGCCTACCACCGCCAGCGCAGCCGCCTGCGCCTCCTCCTCGTCAGCGCCCTCGACCGGGTCGTGCACGAACACGACGTCGGCGTCGCTGCCGTAGCCCAGCTCGCGGCCGCCGAAGCGACCCATCGCGACAACCAGCAGGCGCGTCGGCAACGGCCCGCCGCGCTCGGCCTCGACGACCCGGACGGCGACCGCCAGCGCTCCCTCGACCACCGCGGCCGCGACGTCGGTGAGGGCCCGCTCGACGTCGTCGAGGTCGAGGCGACGCAGCAGGTCGGCGGTGGCGACCCGGAACAGCTCGCGCCGGCGCACGCTGCGCGCTGCGGTCACGGCCTTCTGCGGGTCGTCGAAGCGGCGGACGACGGCGCTCACCTCGGCCCGCAGCGCCTCGCCGGTGCGCGGCAGGAGGCCGCCGTCGTCGGCCAGCAGCTGCACCGACTCGGGCGCTCGCAGCAGCAGGTCGCCGGCGAAGCGGCTGCGGGCCAGGACGTGCGCGAGCCGCTCGGCCGACGACCCCTCGTCGCGCAGCATCTTGAGGTACCAGTGCGTCGTGCCCAGCTCGTCACTGACCCGACGGAAGGCCAGCAGCCCGGCGTCCGGGTCGGCCTCGTCGGCGAACCAGCCCAGCATCACCGGCAGCAGCTGGCGCTGGATGGCCGCGCGGCGGCTGACGCCGTCGGTGAGGGCGGCGAGGTGGCGCAGGGCACCGGCGGGGTCGCGGTAGCCCAGCGCGAGCAGCCGCGTCGAGGCCGCCTCCGGCGTCATGCGCACCTGGTCGCTCGAGAGGCGGGCCACGGCGCTCAGCAGCGGGCGGTAGAAGAGCCGCTCGTGGATGCGACGCACTTCGCGCGCCTGCGACCTCCAGGCCGCCGCCACCGCCTGCTCGGGGTCGGCGCGCTCGCCGAGCTGGCGGCCCAGGCGGCGCAGGTCGACCGCGGACGTCGGCATCAGGTGGGTGCGCCGCAGGCGGAACAGCTGGATGCGGTGCTCGAGGGTGCGCAGCAGGCGGTACGCGGCGTCGAGCACCGCGGCGTCGTCGCGGCCGACGTAGCCTGCGCGCGCGAGCTCGGCCAAGGCCTCCAGCGTGCTGCCCGAGCGCACGGCGTCGTCGACGCGACCGTGCACGAGCTGCAGCAGCTGCACGCTGAACTCCACGTCGCGCAGGCCACCGCGACCGAGCTTGAGCTGGCGGTCGGCCTCGGCGGCGGGGACGTGCTCCTCGACCCTGCGGCGCATCGCCTGGACGTCCTCGACGAAGTCCGGCCGCTCCGCCGCCGACCACACCAGCGCCGACGTCAGCTCGACGAACCGGCGCCCCAGGTCGGTGTCGCCGGCTACCGGCCGGGCCTTCAGCAGCGCCTGAAACTCCCAGGTCTTGGCCCAGCGCTCGTAGTACGCGGCGTAGCTGTCGAGCGTGCGGACGAGCGGGCCATCACGGCCCTCGGGGCGCAGGTTCGCGTCGACCGGCCACAGCGTGCCCTCGGTGGTCGACACCGAGCACGCGCGCATCGTGCCCGTCGCGAGCTGCTGGGCCGTAGCCAGGGCCGCCTGACCCGTGTCGCCGTCCATCTCTTGCGCTGCAACGGGTTCGGCGATGAAGAGGACGTCGACGTCGCTGACGTAGTTGAGCTCGCGGCCACCGCACTTGCCCATGCCGATGACGGCGACCCGGCATGGGGCGGCCCCGGGGGGCAGCTCGGCTCGCGCCACCGCCAGGCCGGCCTCGAGGGCTGCGGCCGCGAGGTCCGCGAGCTCGCGGGCGACGCTGTCGACGACGGCCGTCGGCTCGGGCGTGGTCAGGTCGCGGCCGGCGATGGCCAGTAGCTGGTGCCGGTAGGCCACCCGCATGCGGTCGTGCGCCTCGTGTCCGGCGCAGTCGGCGACGGGCTCAGGCGCGGCCGGGTCGGCACCGACGGCCCGCAGGAGGCCCGCCCGCAGCTCGGCGGCGTCAGCAGGGGTGTCGCGGGTGAGCGCCGTCCAGTGCTCCGGGTGCCGCGCGAGGTGGTCGGCCAGCGCGGACGACGAGCCGAGCACCGCGAACAGCCGGTCGCGCAGCGGACCCGCGACGCGCACCGCCTGCAGGAGGTGACCAATGTCCGCCTGCCGCACGAGGGGGTCGTCGGGATCGCGACGTGCCATGTCGCGCAGCGACTCCATGAGCCGGACGAGCCCGAGCAGGGCGAGGTCGGGGTCGGGGCTCTCGGCGAGGTCGCGCACGATGTCGTCGTCGAACACCTCGTCGAGGGGGTCGAGCAGGCCGGTCACCGCGGGATCGGACAGCAGCCGCTCCGCGCGCCCAGGGTCGGCGAACCCGAGCCGCACCAGGCGTGCGGCGCGGCTGCTTCCGCGCGACGACGTCACGCGGGGCTCACAGCATCGGCAGGTAGCGATCGAGCTCGAACTGCGTGATCTGCGCGCGGTACTCCTGCCACTCCGCGCGCTTGTTCCGCAGGAAGAAGTCGAAGACGTGCTCCCCGAGCGTCTCGGCGACGAGCTCGCTGTCCTCCATGACGTGGATCGCCTCGGCCAGGGACGTCGGCAGCTGGCGGATCCCCAGCGCCTTGCGCTCGGCCTCCGACAGCGACCACACGTCGTCCTCGGCCTCGTCGGGCAGCTCGTACCCCTCCTCGATGCCCTTCAGCCCGGCGCTGAGGACGACGGCGAAGGCGAGGTAGGGGTTGCAGGCGCTGTCGATCGAGCGCATCTCGATGCGCGTCGACTGGCCCTTCGACGGCTTGTACATCGGGATCCGCACGAGCGCCGAGCGGTTGTTGTGCCCCCAGCAGACGTAGCTCGGCGCCTCGCCACCACCCATGAGGCGCTTGTAGGAGTTGACCCACTGGTTGGTGACGGCGGTGATCTCGGCGGCGTGCCGCAGCAGGCCGGCGATGAACTGGCGGCCGGTCTTGCTCAGCTGGTACGGCGCGCCCGCCTCGTGGAAGGCGTTGCCGTCGCCGGCGAACAGCGACAGGTGCGTGTGCATGCCCGAGCCCGGGTGCTCGGTGAACGGCTTGGGCATGAAGGTCGCGTAGATGCCCTGCTCGAGCGCGACCTCCTTGATGACCGCGCGGAAGGTCATGATGTTGTCGGCCGTGGTGAGCGCGTCGGCGTAGCGCAGGTCGATCTCGTTCTGGCCCGGGCCGCCCTCGTGGTGGCTGAACTCCACCGAGATGCCCATCGACTCCAGCAGGGTGATGGCCTGGCGCCGGAAGTCGTGGGCCGTGCCGTGCGGCACGTGGTCGAAGTAGCCGGCCTGGTCGACCGGCACCAGCGGCTCACCCGCCTTGCGCTTCTCGAGCAGGAAGAACTCGATCTCGGGGTGGGTGTAGAAGGTGAAGCCCAGGTCGGACGCCTTGGCCAGCGCGCGCTTCAGCACGTTGCGCGGGTCGGCGAACGACGGCGTGCCGTCGGGCAGCAGGATGTCGCAGAACATCCGTGCGGTGCCTGGGCTCTCGCCGCGCCACGGGAGCACCGAGAACGTGCTCGGGTCGGGGCGCACGAGCATGTCGGCCTCGTAGACCCGGGCGAAGCCCTCGATGGCGCTGCCGTCGAAGCCGATCCCCTCGGCGAACGCCCCCTCGAGCTCGGCCGGCGCGACGGCCACCGACTTCAGGGTGCCGAGGACGTCGGTGAACCACAGCCGCACGAAGCGGATGTCCCGCTCCTCGATGGTGCGGAGCACGAACTCCTGCTGCCTGTCCATGCGCGTCATCCTAGGGTCCGCACGTTGCGCCGACGTTTCGTCGTCCACACCGGGTTCGTGCGGCGATGGGTGCGGCGGGGTGGTCGTGATCGCGACACCTTCGCCGCACCCACGCCCGCTCGCGTCGTCCACAGATCGTCCACGTGCCCTTTCGGGGCGTGCCGGCGTCGGCCAGCCTCGTCGACATGGACGACGGGGCCGGGGTCGCCGCGCTGTTCGCCCGCCAGCACGGCCTCGCGACGCGGGCCCAGCTCTACGAGCTCGGGCTGACGAGGGCCGCCCTTCGCTGGCGGCTGGGGAGGGGCTGGCGCGCCGTCGCCGGACCGGTCGTGAGCTCGAGCACCCAGCGGCTGTCGCCTCGCCAGCGGGTGGTCGCGGCTCAGCTGCTGGCTGGCCCGGACGGTGTGCTGTCCGGTGACCACGCCGTGCTGTTGCACGGGCTCTCGGCCGGGCGCGGCCACCGACCGGTGCACGTGCTCGTCCCCATGAACCGGGACTCGCGATCGGTGGCCTTCGTGCAGGTCACGCGGACGCGCCGCCCGGTCGAGCGCCCGCTCCGAGACGGCCTCCTGCGTGTCGCCCCGCTACCGCGCGCCGTGGTCGACACCGCGCGCTGGGCGTCGACCCTCGACCACGCCCGGGCCGTCGTCATCGAGGCGGTGCAGACCAGACGCGCCGACCTCGATGACCTCCAGCACGAGCTGGACGCCGGACCCCGCCGCGGCAGCGCCCTCGCGCGCCAGGCGATTGCCGACGCGCGCGCCGGCGCGTGGTCGGCGCCCGAGGCCGAGCTGCTCGACGCGCTCGGGGCGAGCACGCTGCTGCCACCTGTGGTCGCGAACCCCGTGCTGACTGTGGCCGGGCAGCAGCTGCTCTCACCGGACCTCTGGATCGACGATGTCGCTCTCGCCCTCATGGTGCACTCACGGCGACACATGAGAGCGGCGCCGATTGGGAGTCCACGGTGGAGGACGACGGCGAGCTCACGGCGCACGGCGTGACCGTCCTCGCCTTCACCCCGCGCTCCATCGCCCTGCGCCCTGGGCACGTGCGACACCGCGTGGAACGCACCTACCTCGAGCTCAAGGGCTCGGGACGGCGGCGGCCGGCGGTCCTGATGACGCCTCGCCTCGGCTGACGCGCCGGCCCGACGATACGGGGATGGGTGCGGCTATCGGGTCGTGATCGCGACACCTTCGCCGCACCCACGTCCGCTCGCCGGCGTCAGCCCGCGGCGAGGACCGCCATGGCTGCGGCCCGGCCGGGGATGCCGCTCACTCCCCCGCCCCGCCGCGCGCCGGCGCCGCACAGGAGCACGCGCGGGTGCGCCGTCTCGACCCCCCAGCGGCCGACGTCGGCAGCGTCCTCGGCCCACGGCCACGACAGGTCGCGGTGGAAGATGTTGCCGCCCGGCAGGCCGACGTCACCCTCGAGGTCGACCGGAGTGCGCGCCTCCACGGCCGGCTCGCCCGACGCCGTGCGCAGCAGGCAGTCCTCGATCGGCTCGGCCAGCACGGAGTTCAGCGAGCGCAGCGTGGCCGCGAGCGCCTGCTCGCGAGCGCCGTCGTTGTCG
Source organism: Angustibacter sp. Root456 (assembly GCF_001426435.1). Classification (NCBI taxonomy): domain Bacteria; kingdom Bacillati; phylum Actinomycetota; class Actinomycetes; order Kineosporiales; family Kineosporiaceae; genus Angustibacter; species Angustibacter sp. Root456. Next base: position 215,572 of record NZ_LMER01000017.1, read on the forward strand.
TCGCGGAACAGCCGCGCCGGCATGTGCAGCCCGAAGAGCGTGAGGGTGTGCGCACCCGCGGCCCGCAGCTCGGGCCCGAGGATCGAGGGGTCCGACAGCGAGTGGCAGTAGATCTCGCACGGTGGCACGTCGGGGATGCGCCCCGCCGAGGCCTGCTCGTACGCCACCTGCAGCTGGGCGTAGCCCTCGTTGACGTGGAAGGTGCCGCTGAAGGCAGCGGCCGGGTCGACGTCGCCGTCGCGCAGCCGGGGCAGCCGGCTCAGCAGCAGGTTGACCTTGAGCTGCGACCCTTCGGGCGCCTCGCCGGCGTCCTCCCCCAGGAGCCGGGCGAGGGTGGACGGCGCGCACCCGGCGAGCACGTGACCGGCGCCCACCGTGTGCTGGGCCCCCGAGTCGTCGGTGTACGTCACCTCGCCGTCCGGGCTGACCGCGGTGACCTCCGCGCGCGTCACCAGCCGCGCGCCGGCGCTGCGGGCGGCGTCCGCGAGCGCCCCGCTCACCGCGCCCATGCCACCCACCGGCACGTCCCAGTCGCCGGTGCCGCCGCCCACCACGTGGTAGAGGAAGCAGCGGTTCTGGCGCAGGTCGGCCGACCCAGCGGACGCGAAGGTGCCGATGAGTCCGTCGGTGAGGACGACGCCGCGCACCGTGTCGTCGGCGAAGGAGCGCTCGACGAGGTCGCCCAGCGGCTGCTCGACGACGCTCGCCCAGGCCTCGTCGTCGTCCACGCGTCGCCGCATCGCCTCGGCTGACAGCAGCGGCTCGGTCATGGTCGGGAAGACGCGCTGGGCGATCCGGCCGGTCATGGCGTAGAAGCGCTGCCACGCAGCCGCGTCGGACGCCGAGGCCGCGCGTTCGAACGACCGTGCGGTGGCCTCGGGGTCGCCGTTGTCGACGAGCAGCCCGCGCTCCGGAGCTCCCGGAACCGGTGTGTACGAGGAGTACCGACGCCGCACCAGCTGCAGCGACAACCCCAGCTCGTCGACCACCTGGCGCGGCAGCAGCGACACGAGGTAGCTGTAGCGCGACAGCCGCGCGTCCAGGCCCTCGAACACCGGAGCCGACACGGCGGCTCCGCCCACGTGGTCGAGCCGCTCGAGCACCAGCACCGACCGGCCGGCGCGCGCGAGGTAGGCCGCAGCCGTCAGGCCGTTGTGCCCGCCGCCCACCACGACCACGTCGTACCGATCTCCCCGGCCGCGCCGCTGCTCGCTCATGGGCGCTGACCCTAGCCTCCGGTGTGACGACGGGCACGGGTCGCGACGGCACCCGCTGCCCCTAGGCTCGGGGGCATGCCGCAGCTGCGACTCGCGCTCGCCCAGGTGGATGCCGTCCTCGGGGACCTCGAGGGCAACGCCCGCATGATCCGCGAGTGGACCGCTCGCGCCGCCGACTCCGGCGCCCAGCTCGTCGCGTTCCCCGAGATGGTGCTCACCGGCTACCCGGTCGAGGACCTCGCGCTGCGTCGGTCCTTCGTCGACGCCTCGCGCTCGGCGGTGCTGCGGCTCGCCGCCGACCTCGCGAGCGACGGCTTCGGGCAGTTGCCGGTCGTGGTCGGGTACCTCGACCGCGCCGAGGGCCGCGACGCCGACACCGACGGCGACGGCGTCTCGGAGGACGGCCGCACCGGCATCCCGAAGGGCATGCCGCAGAACTGCGTGGCGGTGCTGCACCAGGGGCGCGTGGCGGCCCGGTACGCCAAGCACCACCTGCCGAACTACGGCGTCTTCGACGAGTTCCGCATCTTCGTGCCGGGCCACGGCCTCACGGTGGTGCGCGTCGGGGACGTCGACGTCGCGCTCGCCATCTGCGAGGACCTCTGGCAGGACGGCGGCCCGGTGGCCAGGACGCGCGAGGCGGGCGCCGAGCTGCTCCTGGTGGTGAACGGCTCGCCGTACGAGCGGTGCAAGGACGACACGCGGCTCGACCTCGTGCGACGGCGTGCGGCGGAAGCCGGCTGCACCCTGGCCTACCTCAACCTCGTCGGAGGCCAGGACGACCTCGTCTTCGACGGCGACTCGGTGGTCGTCTCTGCCGGCGGCGAGGTGCTGGCCCGCGCACCGCAGTTCACCGAGCACCTGCTGACGGTCGATCTCGACCTGGCGGCCTCGACGGTCGACGCCGACGGGGACGGACCCGACGTCCGGCACGTGGTGCTGAGCGAGGAGCCCTTGCCGGAGCGCACGCCCGAGCCCCCGACGATCGCGACCCGGCTGGACGACGACGCCGAGGTGTGGTCGGCGCTGGTCACGGGACTGTCGGGCTACGTGCGCAAGAACGGCTTCTCGTCGGTGGCTATCGCGATGTCGGGAGGTATCGACTCGGCGGTGGTCGCCGCCCTGGCCGCCGACGCGCTCGGCGGTCGGCACGTCTTCGGCATCTCGATGCCCAGCGAGTACTCCAGCGACCACAGCAAGGACGACGCCGCAGACCTCGCGCAGCGCATCGGCGCCGACTACCGCGTCGAGCCCATCGCCGACGCGGTGGCGGTGCTGCAGCGCCAGCTCGGCTTCACCGGTGTCGCCGAGGAGAACCTGCAGGCCCGAGTGCGCGGTCTGATCCTCATGGGGATCTCGAACTCAGAGGGCCACCTGGTGCTGGCCACCAGCAACAAGAGCGAGCTCGCCGTCGGCTACTCCACGCTCTACGGCGACAGCGTCGGGGGCTTCGCGCCGCTCAAGGACGTGCCGAAGACGCTGGTGTGGCAGCTGGCGCGCTGGCGCAACGCCGAGGCCGAGCGACTCGGGCAGACGCCACCGATCCCCGAGCGCTCGATCGCCAAGCCGCCCTCGGCCGAGCTGCGGCCCGGCCAGACCGATCAGGACTCGTTGCCGCCGTACGAGGTGCTCGACCCCGTGCTCGAGCGCTACGTCGTCGAGGCCGAAGGGCGCTCCGAGCTCGTCGAGGAGGGCTTCGACCCCGAGGTGGTCGACCGCGTCGTGGGCCTGGTCGACCGCGCGGAGTGGAAGCGGCGGCAGTTCGCACCGGGTCCCAAGATCTCGCGCGTCGCCTTCGGCCGCGACCGCCGTCTGCCCATCACGAGCCGTTGGCGGGAGAACGAGCCGGGGTCCCCGGCCGCGCCCGCCGACCAGCCGACCGCCAAGGAGCCCCAGTGACCGAGCACCCGAGTGACCCCGCGGCCGAGCAGCCCGCGCCGTACGGCACCGGGCCGCAGCACCAGGCCGGCGCCGGGGCGGTGCCCGCGCGTCGCGTGCGCGTGCACCACCTGCAGCAGGCCAAGGAGCGCGGCGAGCGCTTCGCGATGCTCACGGCCTACGACCAGATGTCGGCGGAGATCTTCGACGAGGCCGGCATCGACGTCCTGCTCGTGGGTGACTCGGCAGCCAACAACGTGCTCGGGTACGAGACGACGGTGCCGATCACGGTCGACGAGATGATCCCGCTGGTGCGCGCCGTCGCCCGCAGCGCCCGACGCGCGCTGGTGATCGCCGACCTGCCGTTCGGGTCCTACCAGGGGTCACCGCAGCAGGCGCTCGCCACCGCGACCCGCATGATGAAGGAGGGCCTCGCGCACGGCGTGAAGCTCGAGGGCGGACGTCGCGTGGCCGAGCACGTGGAGGCCGTCGTGGCCGCCGGCATCCCCGTCATGGGGCACCTCGGCTTCACGCCGCAGAGCGAGCACGTGCTCGGCGGCTACCGCGTGCAGGGGCGCGGCGACCAGGGCGAGCAGCTCGTGAAGGACGCCTGCGCGCTGCAGGACGCCGGCGCCTTCTCGGTGGTGCTGGAGATGGTCCCCGCGCCCGTGGCCGCGCAGATCACCGAGGTGCTCAAGGTGCCCACCATCGGCATCGGGGCCGGGCCGGACTGCGACGCCCAGGTGCTCGTGTGGCAGGACATGGCGGGCCTGCGCGGCGGCAAGATGGCGCGGTTCGTCAAGCAGTACGCCGACCTGCGGGGCACGCTGCTGCAGGCGGCCCGCGCCTACGCCGACGACGTGCGGGGCGGCGCCTTCCCCACCGCGGAGCACTCCTTCGAGTCCTGACCTCTTCTCATCGCGCCCGATTCGTGCCAGGGTCGGCCCACCGTTGCTCGGGGGAGCCACCTGGAAGGACTCGTCGACGTGACCCGCTCGAGGCGCCTGTACTGCACCGTCGTCACCACCACCGCCGCCGCGCTCGCCGTGGCCTGGGCCGCACCCGCCGGAGCCGCCTCGAGCGGCAGCACCGGCAGCACCGGCAGCACCGGCAGCGCCAGCGTGTTCAAGGTCAACCCCGTGCAGTCGTCCGGCGACCAGTCGCTCACGGACAGCAAGGACTCCGCGACCGCCGTCCCGGTGAGCGAGTACGCCACCGTGACGCTCACGAACCTCGACGGCTCGGGCTACCTGCGTGGTGACTGGGCCAACGTCGTCAGCGAGACCGGCCCGGCCGCCTACTCCCCCACCAACATCTTCACCTACCGGCGCGACGACGACCGGTTCGAGCAGGTCATGGCGTACTACTGGGTCACCCAGGCCCAGCTGTACCTGCGCTCACTCGGTTTCGGCGCCGACCTGCCCGCCGTCAACGCCGAGAGCCAGGACGTGCGCACCAACCAGTACGGCGTCGACAACTCCTACTCCACCGACCACAAGGACTTCCTGCGCTTCGGCAAGGGCGGGGTCGACGACGCCGAGGACGCCGAGGTGATCGTCCACGAGTACGGACACGCGGTGCACGACGCCCAGGTGCCCGGCTTCGGCTCGTCCCTGGAGTCGGGCAGCATCGGCGAGGCCTTCGGTGACTACCTCGCGGTGACCGTCAGCGAGCACGTCCGCCAGCAGCAGGGCTGGCCGCTCAACGCGGCGGTCACGTGCGTCGCCGACTGGGACTCGACGTCGTACACCCGGGCGCCGCACTGCCTGCGCACGCTCGCCGAGAACAAGCACTACCCCGAGGACGTCGTGGGAGAGGTGCACGCGGACGGCGAGATCTGGTCGCAGGCGCTGTGGAGCATCCGGACGGCGCTCGGCGCCACCCGGGCCGACCGGGTCATCGTCGACGCGCAGTTCCGCTTCGCGCCGGACACCTCGTTCGCCGCCGCCGCCCAGCAGACCGTCGCCACCGCTCGCAGCATGTACGGCAAGCAGGCCGCGGACGCCGTCACCGCCGCGTTCCACGCCCGCGGCATCCTCTGACTCCCGTTCGGCGCGCCGGCGCCGGGAAAGCACTGGGGTTCTCACCGTGAGACAAGGCAGGATGAGGGCATGAGCGGACAGTCGAAGAACTCGGGCCAGGGCGCCTCGGACGACGTGAAGGCCAAGTTCCGGGAGGCGCTGGCCCGCAAGAACGGTCGGCACGAGGAGCACGAGGGCGATCGGCCGGACTCCGTCGTCCACGCCCACACCGGCCCGGCGAAGGCGCAGCGGCAGTTCCGCCGCAAGTCCGGCGGCTGAGGGGTCCGGCCCCGGCAGGCTCGAACCGTGGCATGACTCACCTTGACGTGTCCGGCGTCGGCGGCAGGCACTAGCGTCGGGGCCATGAGCGACCTCACCGTCGGCTACGCCGCCATGCTGGAGCAGTTCCACCCCGCCGAGTGCGTGCGCCTCACCGCACTCGCCGAGGAGCACGGGTTCTCGGGCTGCATGGCAGCCGACCACTTCCAGCCCTGGGTGCCGCAGCAGGGCCAGGCGGGCTTCGTCTGGAACGTGCTGACCGCCGTGGGCGAGCGCACGCGTGGTGACCTCGGCCCGGGCGTCACCTGCCCGAGCTTCCGGTTCCACCCGGCGATCGTGGCGCAGGCGGCGGCGACGCTCGAGGCGATGTACCCAGGCCGCTCCTGGCTCGGGCTCGGCACCGGCGAGGCGCTCAACGAGCACATCGTGCCGGGCTACTGGCCCGAGGCCGGCGAGCGCTCGCTGCGCATGTGGGAGGCGATCGAGCTCATCAACAAGCTCTTCACCGCCTCGCTCGAGGGCAAGGACGTCAAGCACGACGGCCGGTGGTTCAAGATGGAGACCACGCGCCTGTGGACCATGCCCGAGCAGGCACCGCCGATCATGGTGGCCACCGCCGGGCCGATCAACGCCAAGAAGACCGGCAAGTTCGCCGACGGCATGATCACGGTGGGGGCCCCGCTCGAGAAGATCGACGGGCTGTTCGGCAAGTTCGCCGAGGGCGCGCGCGAGGCCGGCAAGGACCCCGACTCCATGCCGAAGGTGCTGCAGCTGCACCTGTCGTGGGCTGAGACCGACGAGCAGGCGCTCACCAACGCGATGACGGAGTGGCCGAACGGCGGCATGAAGTTCGGCAAGGCCGACATCCGCAGCCCGCACGACTTCGCTGCGATGGCCCAGCTGGTGCGACCCGAGGACTTCGAGGGCCGCATGGTCATCTCGTCCGACCCCGACGTGCACCGGGCCGCCATCCAGAAGTTCGTCGACCTCGGCTTCGACCGCGTCTACCTGCACAACGTCGGACGCAACCAGGAGGACTGGATCCGCGTCTTCGGCGAGCAGGTCCTGCCCAAGCTGCACCGCTGATCGGGTGAAATCGACGAGAAGCGCCCGGGGGCCAGGTGGCAGGATCTAGCCCATGGACTCTGAGCGCGTAGCCGCACTGCGCGACGCCCTCGTCCACACGAGCTGGTGGTCGCGGGCGAGCGAGCTCGGCCGGGCCGTGCGCAGCACCCCCGGCCCCGGGCACCTGCTGCTCGTGGGGACGCCGCGCGTGGAGCCCTGGCACCTCGCGGCCCATCTGGACGACGAGGCGCGGCTCAACGCGCTGCCCCAGATCGCGCCACAGCTCGTGCGCTGGAACCCACCCGAGCAGGCTCCCGACCACCTCACCATCGGCCTCGGCCGGCTCGAGCAGGTCAGCCGCGGCGAGACCGTCTTCGTCGTCGCCCCGGACGCCGCCCCCGACCCGTTGCTCGAGCGCGTCGACGACGCCCGGCGGATCGGCGCGACGGTGTTGGCCCTCGACGGCGGCGACGAGCAGCTGGGATCGCTGGCGCACGAGCGGATGACCGTGAGCAGCAGCGGGCTCGTGGTGCCCGAGGGGCTGCTGCCTCACGCGCCGCGAGCCGCGCGGCCGCTGTTCTCCATCAACGAGGACGACGATCGCGGACTGCCGCCGGAGGTACTGGCTGGGCTCGCCCTGCCTGCCTCGTTCGACCTCGCTCAGCACTTCGTCAGCGCGGCGGCCGGCTTGCCGCCCGTGGGCGGCCGCCGCGGGTGGCGCGACCGGCTCGGCCACCTCATCGACCTGATCAGCGGACCCTCGCCCCGGCAGAACACGGGTCAGTGAGTCAGTGATGTCAGTGAGTACCGGTCAGTGAGCAAGTTCCACGTCGACGTCTCGCCGCTGCGGGCGTCGCGCGACTTCCGGTTGCTGCTGTCGGCCGGCACGGTCTTCTACGTCGGCGGCATGGTCACCTACGTCGCCGTGCCGTTCCAGCTCTACCACCTCACCGGCTCCAACTTCGCCGTCGGCGCCGTCGGGCTCGTCGAGCTCGTGCCCCTCGTGGTGTTCGGGCTGTACGGCGGTGCGCTGGCCGACCACGTCGACCGCCGGGCGATGCTCGTGGTCACCGGCCTGGCCCAGATCGCGCTCACGACGGTGCTGCTCGCCAACGCCGCCGTCTCCCGCCCTCAGGTGTGGCTGATCTACGTCGTGGCTGCGCTGCTCTCGGTGGCGCAGTCGCTGCAGCGTCCCAGCCGCGAGGCACTGATCCCCCGCGTCGTGCCGCACCACCTGCTGTCGTCGGCGGTCGCGCTGTCGTCGTTGGGCATGGAGGTCGGCGCGGTCATCGGTCCCACCATCGGTGGCCTGCTGCTGGCCGGCCCGGGGGCGGCCTGGGCCTATGGCGTCGACGTCGCCGGCCTGGTGGTGGCCACCGCGCTGTTCTTCGCGCTGCGCCGCTACCCGCCGTCCGAGCACAGCACGCCACCCAGCCTCGCCGGCATCCTCGAGGGCATCCGGTACGCCGTCGGCCGCCGCGACCTGCTCGGCACGTACCTGGTCGACCTCGTCGCCATGTTCATGGCCGTCCCCGTCGTGCTCTTCCCGGCGCTGGCGTCGCAGGTGTTCCACCGTCCTGAGCTGCTGGGGGCGCTCTACACCGCCGAGACCGTCGGAGCGCTGGTCGCGAGCGCCACGAGTGGCTGGGCTGCGCACGTCACGCGTCACGGGCGCGCCATCGTGATCGCCGCGATGTGCTGGGGCGGCGCGGTCGCGCTCGCCGGCCTGGCGCCGTCGATCTGGATCGCGGTGGTGCTGCTGGCCGTCGCGGGTGGCGCGGACTCGATCAGCGCGATCTTCCGCGGCACCGTGTGGCACCAGACCATCCCCGACACCATGCGGGGCCGCATGGCCGGCATCGAGATGCTGTCGTACTCCCTCGGCCCCCTCGGCGGGCAGGCGCGCAGCGGCATCGTCGCCGACCTGACGTCAGTGCGGGCGTCGATCGTCAGCGGCGGAGCACTCTGCGTCGTCGGGGTGGCGGCGACCGCGGCCTCGCTGCGCAGCTTCTGGCGCTACGACGCCCGCACCGACGAGCACGCGGTGCGCGAGCGCGAGCGCCGCGCGGCGGCCGGTGAGGTGAGCGGGCCGATGTCGGAGCCGGCCTGAGCCGGCGCAGGGATCACTCGTCGTCGCCGCGCCATTCGCGGTCCTCGCGGTCCCAGTCCTCGGTGCGCTGGTGCGCCGACTCCAGCGCCTGCTCGGCCTCGGCCCGGGTGGCGTAAGGGCCGAGCAGGTCCTTGCTCTGGCTCTTGTCCGCGATCTCCTCGACCTGGCCGGTGCGCGTGTTGAAGTAGTACTCACCCATGTCGCGCATCCTGCCGCCTGCGGCCGCGACGCGCATCCTGCGGCGCCCACCTAGACTCGACGGCATGTCGACCACCCTGGCCAGCGTGACTCCCGGCAGGATCTCGCCCCGGCGCCCGGTGCCGGCGTCCATCGTGCGGCCCGAGTACGTCGACCAGCCGGCCCCGGAGCGCTTCACCGGCCCGGAGGTGAAGTCCCCGGAGATCATCGAGCGCATGCGCGTCGCCGGACGCCTTGCGGCGCAGGCGATGGCGGCGGCTGCAGAGGTGATCGCGCCGGGCGTCACCACCGACGAGATCGACCGCGTGGGTCACGAGTTCCTGCTCGACCACGGCGCGTACCCGTCGACGCTCGGCTACCGCGGCTTCCCCAAGTCGTTGTGCACCAGCGTCAACGAGGTGGTGTGCCACGGCATCCCTGACGACCGCCGGCTCGAGGACGGCGACATCGTCAACATCGACATCACCGCGTACGTCACGATCGACGGCATCGGGGTGCACGGCGACACCGACGCCACCTACCTGGTGGGCGACGTCGACGAGGAGTCGCGACTGCTCGTCGAGCGCACCCACGAGGCGATGATGCGCGGCATCAAGGCGGTGCGGCCGGGCCGGCAGATCAACGTCATCGGCCGGGTGATCGAGTCCTACGCCAAGCGCTTCGGGTACGGCGTGGTGCGCGACTTCACCGGGCACGGCATCGGCACCGCGTTCCACTCCGGTCTCGTCGTGCCGCACTACGACGCGGCACCGCACTACAGCGACGTCATCGAGCCGGGCATGACCTTCACGATCGAGCCGATGCTCAACCTCGGCACGCACGAGTGGCAGATGTGGGACGACGGCTGGACCGTCGTCACCAACGACCGCAGGCGCTCGGCGCAGTTCGAGCACACGCTGCTGGTCACCGACACCGGCGCCGAGATCCTGACCCTGCCGTGAGCGCCGCTCACCGCCCCACCGTCCACCGCCTCGGAGGCACCTGATGACCCGCTCCCTGAGCCGTCCCCGCCGCGGCCGCGTGATCGCCGGTGTGTGCGCCGGCCTCGCGCGCCGCTTCGGCCTGAGCGCCGGCACGGTGCGGCTGATCTTCGTGCTCTCGTGCCTGCTGCCGGGACCGCAGGTGCTGGTGTACCTCGTGCTGTGGGTCGTGATGCCGCAGGACGCCGAGTGAGCGGCGAGGCGCACCCCGCGGCGCTCGGCATCGACGTCGGCGGTTCGGGCATCAAGGGGGCCCCCGTCGACCTGCGCACCGGCGCGCTCACGGCTGACCGGCTGCGCATCGAGACGCCCCAACCTGCGACGCCGTCCGCCGTCGCCGACGTGGTCGGCGAGATCGCGCGGCACTTCGCCGACGAGCTGGGCGACGGGCCGATCGGTGTCACGGTGCCCGGCGTCGTCACCCGAGGCATCGTGCGCAGCGCCGCGAACATCGACCCCACCTGGATCGGCACGGACGCCGACACCCTGCTCAGCGAGCGCGTGGGCCGGGACGTCCACGTGGTCAACGACGCCGACGCGGCCGGCGTGGCCGAGGCGCGCTTCGGGGCCGCCCGCGACCAGCGCGGGCTGGTGCTCGTGACCACCCTGGGCACCGGGATCGGCACGGCCCTGCTGCTCGACGGCCGGCTCGTGCCCAACAGCGAGCTGGGCCACCTCGAGATCGACGGCCACGACGCCGAGTCGCGGGCTGCGGCGTCGGCGCGCGAGCTCGAGGATCTGTCGTGGGAGGAGTGGGCCGAGCGCCTGCAGCGGTACTACGGCGTGGTCGAGGACCTGCTGTGGCCGTCGCTGATCGTCGTCGGCGGTGGCGTCAGCCGCAAGGCCGACAAGTTCCTGCCCCTGCTGCACCTGCGGGCCCCCATCATCCCGGCCGGGCTGCGCAACCAGGCCGGCATCGTCGGGGCGGCGCTGCTCGCCTACGAGGAGCGCGGCAGCCGGCCCTGACGACGCACGACGTCCGTCAACCGCACGCGCAGCATCTCCGCAGTGACGTCGAGCTCGGCGGCCGCTGCGGCCTCGTCGTCGGGATAGAGCGCCAGCGCGCGCCGCAGCTCGGGGCGCGGCACCAGCCTCCGGGCCGCCCACTGGTCTGCGGCCACCTCGGCCCGCGCCGAGAGCCGGTCGGCGCCCGTGACGTCCGGCAGGCCGGTGTGCCCGAGGACGACGTGCCCCAGCTCGTGCGCGAGCACGCAGCGGGCGGCGCGCCGGTCGAGCCGGTCGTCGAGCAGGATCACCCGCTCGTCAGGGCACCACCATCCCCGGCCCTCGTCGAGCCGGCAGCGGTGCAGCAAGATGTCCGGACGCCGGGCCAGCTCCGCCCACGGCGACCACGCCGTGCGCCTGCGCCGATCGCTCGCCCACGACACCCGCACCTCCACCGCACCCGGCGCCCGGCCGAGTGCCGGGAACCTGACGATGGTCGCGGCCGGCACTGACAGCGGCCGGCTGGGCTACCGCTGCGGCTCGTCGCCCCTGCGCACGCGCTGCGCCGTGGCAGTCGCCTTGCGCGCGCCGGCCGCCGAACCCCCGGCGCGCCGGGCACCCTTCGCCACGGCGCGCAGCTCCTCGTCAGTCGGCCGCTCCTTCTCGGCGGCGTCGAGGATGGCGTCGATCACCGAGAGCACGACGGCGCGCTCGGCCTTGGTGAGGGTGTCGGCCCGGCGGGGCAGCTCGAAGGGGCCCTGCGGGATGCGCTGCCCGGCCACCTCGAGGATGTCCTGCAGCGGCAGGTCCAGCGCGAGGGCCAGACCCTCCGCCGTCTCCAGCGTGATCGACCCGGAGTGCCGGCCCAGCTTCAGCAGCCGCAAGGTCTCGTACGAGATCTTGCCCTCCGAGCGGGCGGCGGCGCGGCGCGTGGGCATCGGCCCGCGGTGGTCGCCGAGCTCCTTCAGCCGTCGGTCGACCAGCTGCTGCAGGTGCCGAGCGTTCTTCACAGTCGTCCTCTCCGGCCACTCGCGGTGGCGTTCTCCGGGCCAGCCATTCACCGTCGCGATGGCTACGTCGAGCCGGCGCTGACAAGCCCCGCGCCGCAGCGGCCGCCGCACACCGCGACTGACCTGCGGCCCGATCATGAAGGGGTGGTTGTCACCCTGACAACTATTCTGTATTGCCATGCCTGCCGTTTGTCAGCGGTGTCCGGATCGGGCAACATGTCCGCCGTCGATGTCGCGCGTGGGGAACCAGCCGAAGGGGGCCGGATGAAGGTCAGGGACGCCGCCACGATCCGTCGGGTACGTGAGCTGCGCGGGCTCAGCCAGCGCGAGCTGGCGTACCTGTGTCGGCCGTGTTCGCAGACCACGATCTACCTGCTCGAGAGCGGGCGGATGCGCTCGCTCAGCCCGCAGCTCGCCGTCCGGATCGCCAAGCGACTCGACGCCGACGTGCTCGACCTGTTCGTCGAACGCCCCTGATTCGCACAGCGGCACTCACCCCCTAAGCCGCGGACGGCGGAGTCGGTGGTCTCCCCCACGGCCGGCTCCGCCGTCCGCTTCTCACTACGCTGACGACACCCCGGCAGCCGGTTGCTCGAGGTGCGGACGAGCCAGCCGGTACGCCGGGTTCTGTCCCCGCGCGCGGTCACCCGCGCGCGGGTGGCGACCATCCATCTCGGCGGACCGTTGCCGGCCCGCTCCAGCGGTCTACCCGGGAGCTCGGGCGGGCCGCCCTCGAACGCTCCCTGTCTGACCTTGCTCCGGGTGGGGTTTACCGAGCCACCCCCGTCACCGGGGGTGCTGGTGGTCTCTTACACCACCGTTTCACCCTTACCGGGCCGGCGAACCGGCCCGGCGGTCTACTTTCTGTGGCACTGTCCCGCGGGTCACCCCGGGTGGGCGTTACCCACCACCCTGCCCTGCGGAGCCCGGACGTTCCTCGGCACCGGACGAACCGGTGACGCGGCCGCCTGGCTGACTCGTCCGCGGGGTCATCGTAGCGCCCGCGGCCTGGGTGGCGGAAAGGGTTCGGTGGCGGCGGTCAGCGCAGACGGCGGCGGCGGGGCTTCGGCGGGGCGGTGCCGACCAGGACGGCGGCGAAGCGCGCCAGGTGGTAGCCGCCGATGGTGACCACGCTGCCGAGCGCGATCCCGGTGAAGGCGTAGTTGTCACCGAACTTCAGCGAGATGCCACCTCCGATGGCCACGACGACGCCGGCGGCCACCGGCACGAGGTTCACCGGCTCCCCGAAGTCGACCCTGTTGACCAGCCAGATCTTGGCCCCCAGCAGGCCGATCATGCCGTACAGCACCACGGTGATACCGCCGATGACACCGCCCGGCGTGGCCTCGATGATCGCGCCGAACTTCGGGCTGAGACCGAGCACGATCGCGATCACCGCCGCGACGTAGTACGCCGCGACCGAGTACACCCTGGTCGCCGCCATGACGCCGATGTTCTCGGCGTAGGTCGTGGTCGGCGCGCTGCCGACGGCGCTGGCGAGCACGGTCGTGATGCCGTCCGCGGCGATCGTGCGGCCGACGTACGGGTCGAGGTCGCGGTCGATCATCTGCGACACCGCCTTGACGTGCCCGAGGTTCTCGGCCACCAGTGCCACCACCGCCGGCACGACGAGCAGCACGAACAGCCAGTGGAACTGCGGCAGGTGCCAGCCCACGATGGGCGTGCCGTCGGAAGTCACTCCTCCGGTGTGCGGGGGCAGGCCGATCCACGGCGCGTCGTGCAGGCGCGACCAGTTGACGCGGTCGCGGGTGCGCAGGGTGAGGGTGTTGGGGTCGATCGAGTTGATCGGCCCGGTCAGCCGGTCGAGCACGAACGACAGCACGTAACCGAACACCAGGCCGATCAGCACCGCCATCCGCCCGAAGGTGCCGCGCCCAGCGACGAGCAGCACGGTGACGAACACCATCGTCGCGAACGCCACCCAGGGATCCTGCGGCCAGAACTTCTGCCCCACCAGCGGCGCGAGCGCGAGGCCGATGAGCATGACGACGGCGCCCGTGACCACCGGTGGCAGCACCGCCTCGACGACCGGCGCGCCGAGGAAGTGGATGACGACTCCCACCAGCGCGAGCACCACGCCGGCCACGAGGATCGACCCGGTGACGTCCGCCTCCCGGCCCCCCTGGTTGTAGATCGCCGCCGCACCGCCGACGAACGCCGCCGAGGAGCCGAGGTAGCTCGGCACGCGCCCGCGCACGATGAGCAGGAACAGGATGGTCGACACCCCGCTGGTCATGATGGCCAGCTGCGGGTCGAGGCCCATCGACACCGGGAAGAGGAACGTCGCGCCGAACATCGCGACCACGTGCTGCGCGCCGAACCCGATCGTGCGCGGCCACGACAGCCGCTGCTCAGGCAGGACGACCGGTCGCTCGCGCAGGTGACGACCTGACTTGCGGGCGTTGAACTCCAACGTCACGGGCGGATCCGCTCTGCTCGTCCGGCCGTTCTGGGTCAGGCCGGGGTGAACTCCACGCGCCGCTGGTCGACGTCCGCCGCTGCGAGGCGCACGCGCAGTGTCGCACCGAGCTGCACGTCACCCGTCACGGGCGCCAGCACCGGCGGCTCGGTCAATTGAACGACGCCGCCCGTGCTGCTGTCCGGGACTTCGCCGACCTTCGCCGCATCGGCTCGTCCGTCGACGTCCACCACGACCGCCTCGAACGTGTCGCCGACCCGGTGCGCCAGCACGGCCGCCTCGACCGCATCGGTGCAGGCGCGCTCGAGCCGGCCGGCCTGCTGGTCGGAGGTCGCCATGGCCGAGGCGAGCGTGGGCAGGGCCTCGCGCACCCAGCCGGGCACGTCGGCGTCGCGGCACAGCGCCTCGCACACCACCAACCCGAACCGGTCGACCAGCCGGCGCAGCGGCGCGGTGACGTGGGCGTACTGGTCGGCCACGGCCGCGTGCCCGGTGGTCTCGGGCACCGCACCGTCGAACGGCGTGTAGCCGGCCCCTCGGAACAGCGCCGTGGCCTCGTGGATCAGCGCGAGATGGTGGGGGTTGCTGCGGTCGAGGCCGCGCAGGAAGTCGCCGTACGCCTGCTCGGCCGGCCAACGGGCGCCCAGGGCCACGGCCTGACGGCGAAAGCGCGCCACGGCCCGGTGGTCGGGGTCGGGCATGGTGCGCAGGATGCCGACCTGACCGGCGAGCATCATGTCGGCGGCGGCCATGCCGGTGAGCAGCGAGATCTGGGCGTTCCAGTCCTCGACCTGCGACGGCGGCCGCCAACGCAGCACGTAGTGGCCGTCGTCGAGCTCGACCTCCTGCTCGGGCATCGGCAGGCTGGCCCCGCCGCGCGCCGACTCCAGGGCGATCCGCCGCTCGCCGACCTCACGCAGCAGCGCGATCCGCTCGTCGACGCGGCCGGCGTCGAGCTCGGCCTGCAGCGAGTCGTAGTCGAGCCGGTCGACGCTGCGCACCATGGCGCGGCGCACGTCGGCGCCCCGCAGCTCGCCGTCGCCGTCCAGCCGCAGGTCCCAGACGAACGCCGGCCGCACCTGGCCGGGCAGCAGGCTGGCGGCGTCCTCACTGATCACCGGCGGGTGCAGGGGGGTGCGGCGGTCGGGCGCGTAGAGGGTCTGGCCCCGGCGGCGCGCCTCGAGGTCGATCGGGCCACCCGGCGCCACGAAGGCCGGGACGTCGGCGATCGCGTACCGCACGCGAAAGCCTGCGCCCTCGCGGTCGAGGGCCATGGCCTGGTCGAGGTCGGTGGAGCCGGCCGGGTCGATGGTGAAGAACGCGACGTCGGTGAGGTCGCCGGTCGGCACGTCCGGATCGGCCGCGGCCGTGCGCGCGGCGTCGAGGACGTCATCCGGGAACGCCTGGGGCACACCGAGCTCGGCGCGGATGGAGTCGAACACCGCGTCGAGGTGCGCCGCAGCCGCACGCTCGTGGTCGACGCGGAGGCGGACACGTCGCTGAGCCATGCGCGTCACCCTAACGACGGTGGCCGGTGAGGGCATCGTGGAACGGCGCGACTACGCTCCCTGCGTGCTGGTGCTGCTGCCGCCCTCGGAAGGCAAGTCCCGCCCGTCGGCGCGCCGGGGCCGCCTCGCCCTCGAGCGTCTGTCGTGGCCCGAGCTCACGCCCGCTCGCCAGCAGGTGCTGCACGCGCTGGAGCAGGTGAGCGCCCGGCCCGACGCCCTCGCCGTCCTCGGCGTGGGCGCGTCGCTGGCCGGCGAGGTCGCGGCCAACACCTCGCTCGCGACCGCTCCTGCGGCCCCGGCGTCAGAGATCTACAGCGGCGTGCTCTACGACGCGCTGGATGCCGCGACGCTCTCGGCCACCGGCCGCCGTCGGGCGATGCGCCGGCTGGTGGTGGTGTCGGCCCTGTGGGGCGCCGTGCGGTGGGGCGACCGCATCCCCGCCTACCGGTTGTCGATGGGCACGACGCTGCCGGGCGTGGGCCCACTGGCGACCTTCTGGCGGGCCCGTCTCGACGGCGTGCTCGACGCCGCAGCGGGCTCCGGTCTGGTGGTCGACTGCCGGTCGTCGACCTACCAGGCGGCCTGGCAACCCCCTGCGTCCATCGCGCGGCGGACAGTGGGCGTCCGCGTGCTCCAGGACGTCGACGGCGAGCGCACCGTGGTGTCGCACATGGCCAAGCACACCCGCGGGCTCGTCGTCCGACAGCTGCTGGAGGCCGATGCCGAGCCGCGCACGCCCCGCGCGCTGGCTGCCGCAGTAGGGGCCGGGCTCGGTGGGGCGTTCGAGTGCGAGCTGGTCGAGCCCCCGCGATCCGGGCGTCCCTGGACCCTCGACGTCGTGGTGCGGCCGTGATCGGCCCGTGACCGCGGCCTCGCTGGCAGCCGACACCGGCGTGCTCGTGAGCCTGCTCGACGACCTGGCGCACCGCGTGGTTCCGGTGCTGGCGTTCCTCGTGGCCATCACGGTGGTGGCCGAGCTCAGCGAGGCCGCCGGGGTGTTCGAGGTGGCCGCCGCCCGGGCGGCGCGGGTGGCCCGCGGGCGGGTCTGGCTGCTGTGGGCCCTGGTCGTGGCGCTCTCGACGGCGGCCACGGTCGTGCTGTCGCTCGACACCACCGCGGTGCTGCTCACCCCGGTGGTGCTCACGCTGGCGCGCCGGCTCGGCGTGTCGACCGCGGCCTTCGCGATGACCACGGTGTGGCTGGCCAACACCGCCTCGCTGCTGCTGCCGGTGTCGAACCTCACGAACCTGCTTTCGCTGCACCGCATGCACGACCTCGGCGTCGACGTCGGCGGGTTCGTCCGCCTCACGTGGCTGCCGGCGCTGGCCGCGGTCGTCGTCACCGTAGGGGTGCTCGCGGTGATGTTCCGTCAGGAGCTGGCGGGCCACTACGAGCACCCGCCTCTGCCCGAGCCCCACGACCGGCTGCTGCTGGTGCTCTCGGCGACCGTGTGCGTGCTGCTCGCTCCCGCCTTCGTGTCGGGGGTCAACGTGGCGTGGCCCGCCGCGGCCGCGGCCGTGCTGCTGGTGACGCTCTTCGCGTGGCGCGACCGGCGGCCCCTGCGGTGGTCGCTGCTCCCGTGGCGTGCGGTCGCGCTGGTGGCCGTGCTGTTCACCGTGGTCACGCTGCTGGGCCGCGCCGGCCTCAGCACGCTGCTCGCCACCGCCGCCGGTTCCGGCGAAGGCTTCTGGCCCTACCTGCGCCTGGCCGCGGCCGGCGCCGTCACGTCAAACGGCCTCGACAACCTGCCCGCCTACCTGGCGCTCGAGCCGGCCGCGGCGTCACCGACCCGGCTGGTGGCCCTGCTCGTGGGCGTGAACTGCGGTCCGCTCGTGACGCTCTGGGCGTCGCTGGCGACGCTGCTGTGGCGCGAGCGCTGCCGCTCGGCCGGTGTGTCGGTGACATGGTGGCGCTTCGCCCTGCGGGGCCTGGTGGTCGTGCCGCTGCTGCTCCTCGCCTGCAGCGCTGCCCTCACCCTCTCTCGCCCGTGATCACCGCAGAGGTCAGCCGAGGGTGGCCCAGACGGGGGGTCAGACGGGGAGGACGGAGACGATGGAGATGTCGCCGCTCGGGTAGCCCTTGGGTGACACGGTGACGTCGACGCGCCCAGTGAGGGTGATGGTCCACGGCACGACGTCGGCCGGCAGCGTCTCGCCCGGCACGTGCACCCGGTAGAGCCGCTGATGGACGTCGGAGTGCTCGTTGATCGTGCCGGCGAGCACGTTGAGCAGCTCGTTCGCGTTCTCCTGCAGCGACTCCGGCAGCTCGCGGTCCTCGATCGCAGCCTCGGCTCCGCCCGGGGGCACGAGGCCGAGGGCGGCCCCCGCGCTGGCTGTGAGCCCGAAGTCCATGACCACGACGCTCGTCAGCTGGTTGCGGTCGTCGACGTACACCGCGGTGCAGGGCCCGGGCCGGGCCTCCATGTCGGGCCGCCGCCCGTACGACAGCGTCACCTCGCGACCGAGCAGACCCTCGAAGAGGTCCTTGATCGACTGGTTGGTCGGCAGTCCCATCGCCGCCTCCTCAGGCCAGTACCGGTGAGAGGGCGTTCTCGAACGCCTCGGGCGTGAAGGGCTTGACGATCACGAACCGCGCGCCGGCGTTCTGCGCGAGCTCCTGCATGTCGTCAGAGCCCTCCGACGTCACGAAACCGAACTCCACGCCGTTCCCGGACGCCCGCAGGGCGCGCAGGAAGTCGATCCCGGTGAGGTTCGGCATGTTCCAGTCCGAGAGCACGAGGTCGGGCTCGGTCTCCGCGACCTTGGCCAGCCCATCGACGCCGTCCACGGCCTCGACGATCTCGTGACCACCGAAACCGGCCTGCCGCAACGTGCGCACGACGATCTGCCGCATCACGCGGCTGTCGTCGACGACCAGGATCCTCATCGTGCCCCTCCATCCACTGAGTCGACGGCGCTCGCCGTCGAGCGCCACACTGCGACGCGGGCGACGTGTCGCGCCCACTCCACCCCGATCCGACAGCACGGCTGCGCGTGAGGCAGCACCATGCCGTGGCTCACCAGCGGCAGACCCAGGTGGTTGTCGCCGGCGCACAGCGCCTTCACCTGACCGCCCACCACGTTCGCGATCTCTCCCAGCGCGTCCACGACGTCCTCGTCGCTCACGTCGTCCTCGGGGCCGAGGGCGAGCATCGCGCGGGCGATGGCGACGCCTGCCGTTCGCGGGCACGTGAACGTGACGACGCCGTTCCAGTCGCCGCTGATCGTGACGGCACTGGTCATCGCCTCGTCGAGGTTGAAGGCGTGGTCGACCCGCATCGCCGAGTGATCGAGGATCGACTCCCAGACCTCGCCCACGATGCTCCAGAGCTCGTCGCTGGAGACGAGCACCCCCTCAGCGGTGCTCATGCGCCGACCTCCTCGGGGACGAGCCCGAGCAGCAACAGCTTGTCGCGCAGGGCATCGGGGGTGAAGGGCTTGATGAGGTACTCGTGGGCACCGGCGGCCAGCGCGCGCACGATCTGCGACTGCTCGCTCTCGGTGGTCACCATCATGAGCGTGAGGTCGCGCCACTCCCGGTTGGCCCGCACCGTGGTGACGAACGTGAGGCCGTCCATGACGGGCATGTTCCAGTCGACGCACGCCAAGTTCGGCACGGGGCCTGCGGACCTGAGGACGTCCAGCGCCTGCTGGCCGTCCCCTGCCTCCACCACCTCGTACCCGAGGTCGACGAGGATCCGCGAGACGATGCGACGCATCGCCCGCGAATCGTCGATGACGAGTGCTCGCATCAGCCGTCCTTCCAGGTGCTCTGCTTGATCCGGTACACGGAGCCGCGGCCGATCGGCACGCGCTCCCAGGAGTCGTCGACCCCCATCGTGGTTTCGCTCGCCCCCATGAACAGGTAGCCGTCGGGAGCCAACAGACTGCGCAGGCGGCGCAGCACATCGCGTTTGGTCTCGAGGTCGAAGTAGATCAGCACGTTGCGCAAGAAGATGAGGTCGAACTGGCCCAACGGCGCCAGCGGTCGCACGAGGTTGAGCTGGCGGAACGACGTCACGGCCGCCAGCTCGGGCCGCACCCGCCACGCCGCGCCGTCACGCTCGAACCACCGCACGAGCTCGGACGCCGGCAGGCCGCGGTTCATCTCGAGCTGGCTGTAGCGACCGTTGCGGCAGCGCTCCACCATCTCGAGCGACAGGTCGGTGCCCAGCACCTCGAGCCGCCAGCCGGCCAGCTGAGGCGCGTCGAGCAGGTTCATGGCGATGCTGTAGGGCTCCTGGCCGCTGGAGCAGGCGGCCGACCACACGCGCAGGCGGCGCGACGTCGACCGGGCCGCCGCCAGCTCGGGCACGAGCTTGGTGCGCATCGCCACGAAGGGCTCGCTGTCGCGGAACCACGACGTCTCGTTGGTGGTGAGGGCCTCGACGATCTCGCGCACCACGGGCCCGTGCGGGGAACGCCGAGCCCGGGCCACGTAGGCGTCGATGTCGGCGTCGCCCTGGGCCCGCGCGAGCGGCAGCAGTCGGGACTCGACCAGGTACTCCTTGCCGGCCTCCAGCACGATGGCGCTCTCACGGCGCACCAGGTCGCAGACGAAGCCGAACGAGTCCGGCGCGATGGTCATCGCAGCTCACCGGCCCGAGTCAGCCGTCGGGTGATGGCCGGAGCCAGCTCAGCCAACGGCAGGACCTCCTCGGCGGCGCCGGCCTGAGCCACCGCTCCCGGCATGCCCCACACCACCGACGTCGGCTCGTCCTGGACGACGACGCTGCCGCCGGCTGTCACGACGTCCTGGCTCCCCCGCCGGCCGTCGGTACCCATACCGGTCAGCACGACCGCGAGCACGTCGCGCCCGTACACGCGGGCGGCACTGCGGAACAGCACGTCCACGGCGGGGCGGCAGAAGTTCTCGGGCGGCTCCTGGTTGATCGCCGTGACGACGCGACCACCCGACGACGTCAGGGCCAGGTGGTGGTCGCCGGGGGCGACGTAGACCCACCCCGGCTCGAGCACCTGACCCGCCTCGGCCTCCACCACGCGGAAGGGCAGCGTGCGGTCGAGCCGCATGGCGAACTGCTTGGTGAACACCGGTGGCATGTGCTGCACGACCGCCACCGGCACCGGAAGGTCAGTCGGCAGGTCGCTCAGCAGGCGCGTGAGGGCGTCGGGACCACCGGTGGAGCACCCGATCACCAGCGCCCGGAAGGGCGCCGAGCGCGCGGGCCGCGCCGCCAGCACGACCGGTCCGGACGTCGACGGCCGGCGCAGACCCGGGGCCGGAGCCTGGAGCGGCAGGGTCGTCGAGCGACCCGCGCTCTGCGGCCTCGGCACGAGCGCCTTGATCTTGGGCACGAGCGACTGACGCACCTGCTCCAGCGACTCGGAGATGCTGCCGACGTTGGCCGGCTTGGTGACGTAGTCGCTCGCACCGGCCTCGAGGGCGTCGAGCGTGGCCGTGGCCCCGCGCTCGGTGAGCGTGCTGAACATGATGACCGGCACGCGGTTACCCCGAGCGCGCATCTCGCGCACGGTCGCGATGCCGTCGAGCTCGGGCATCTCGATGTCGAGGGTCACCAGGTCGGGTGCCACCTGGTCGAGGCGGTTCAGCGCCAGTCGGCCGTTGGACGCGGTGGCGACGACCTCGATCTCGGGGTCCGACGCCAGCACGTCTGTGACCAGTCGGCGCACGACGACGGAGTCGTCGACGACCAGCACGCGCACAGGCGGCACCCGGGGCTCCTCACAGGATGTGCCGCACCGCCGCCGTGCTGGTCACGGGGCTGAGGGTGCGGCACCCTGCTTATCGGTCGCCCGGACGCCGACCTGAGCCCGGACGCCCCCCACGTGCCAGGTGCCACGGCGCGAGCAGCGTGCCCGTCTCGTCGTCACCGAGCAGGTCGATGACGAGCAGCGCCTGCAGCACGCCGCTCAGGGCGTTCCAGGAGCCGCGCGCGGCGTCTGTGGCGTTGAAGCCCGCCGTCCGGAACGCCGTGACCGCCAGCATCTGGACGCGCGCCGCCGTCCGCGTCCGGCCGGCGAGGTGGGCGGCCCAGCCGGCATCGTGCATGGCCGAGGTCCACGCGCCCTGCCCCGTGCGCAGCAGGTCGACGGCCGAGCGCCACTCGGCGCGGTCGGACTCGTCCCAGCTCGTGATCTCGTGCAGCACCGCGACGACGGCGTCCCCGGCGTCTGCTGCGTCTGCTGCGTCCCCCGCGTGAGCGGCACCAGCGCCCACGGCGTCGCGCGACGCGCTCACGTAGGGCGCGGCGAGATGGCGCCGGTCGTCGTCGCCCAGCAGCTGCGCGCAGTAGGCCGAGGTCGCGGCGTCGACCAGGACGTCGGCCGCGAGCCGGTCGCGCAGCCGCTGCAGGGCGATGTCGCCGGCGGTCTCCCACGTCCAGTCCAGGACCTCCCGGCGCACGAAGCGGTCGAGCGCCTGGAGGTCCCCGAGCGGCGCGGCACCCAGGCGCGTCACGAGCTCCTGGCTTCCGCGCTGGTCACCCGCGGCGGCCAGGTCGATCGCGTCGGCCGCGAGCTCGAGCGCCGCCCGCATCGGGGGGCGCTCCGCGGCGGCGCGGACGGCGGCGTCCCAGCACGCCGTCCGACAGGGTCCCGGGTGGGCGTTGGCCAGCTCCTGCAGCGCCGCAGCGTCGGCGTCGATGGCCCGCACCACCACCTCGGCGACGTTGGGCCCACCCGGCAGGCGGACCAGGTCGAACCCCAACGCTGAGGCGTTGACCAGCGAGTAGGTCATCGACGCACCCCGATCCGGCCGATCCGATGTTGACCGCACCAGCGTCCCGCTGCTGGCCAGGGCAGGCGAGCCGGACGGCGACGCGGTACCCGATCGGCAAGCCGTCGTGGCGCTCGGTCGCCCTCCGTGACCGTGCGTGATCTGCGTTGTACGCCGTGGTGGGTCAGTAGGTGAAGCGGGCGATCTGGGTGCGCAGCTCGGCAGCCATGGCCGACAGCTCA
>NZ_LMER01000018.1:0-183 GCF_001426435.1 Angustibacter sp. Root456
CCCCAAAAGGGCCATCCGTTCATCACCAAAGGAATCGTCAAGCATCGACAGCACCAGACCACAAAGGCCCAACACCACCGACACCACGACGAGAATTACTTGGCATCGATTTTTGGCACGCTGTTGAGTTCTCAAGGATCGGACGCGCACCACACCAACCCCGCAAAGGGCCAGCCGTGGGGC